>JADFPK010000110.1 GCA_022562375.1 Pseudomonadota bacterium | reverse complement strand
AGGGCAAGACCGGCGCCTATGGCACCGGCGCCGGCATCCTCGAGAACCTGGCGGCCCAGGGGCACGATCTCCCCGTCCGGGTGCTGGAGTGGCGCCAGATCGCCAAGCTCAAGAGCACCTATTCCGATGCCCTGACCCAGCAGATCAATCCCGAGACCGGGCGCGTGCACACCTCCTACGCCATGGCCGGCGCCTCGACCGGCCGGCTGGCCTCGACCGATCCCAACCTTCAGAACATCCCGGTGCGCACCGAGGAAGGGCGCAAGATCCGCCGCGCCTTCATCGCCGATGCGGGCGCCAAGCTGATCTCGGCCGATTATTCCCAGGTCGAGCTTCGCCTGCTGGCCCATGTCGCCGGCATCGAGGCGTTGAAGGAATGCTTCGCGGCGGGAGAGGACATCCACGCCATGACCGCCGCCCAGGTGTTCGGCGTGCCGGCGGATGGGATGGACCCGTCGGTCCGGCGCCAGGCCAAGGCGATCAATTTCGGCATCATCTACGGCATCTCGCCCTTCGGCCTCGCCAAACAGCTCGGCATCGCCCAAGGAGAGGCCGCCGATTACATCGACGCCTATTTCAAACGCTACCCCGGCATCCGCGACTACATGGAGGAGACCAAGGAATTCTGCCGCGCCAACGGCTACGTCGAGACCATCTTCGGGCGCCGATGCCACATCACCGGCATCAACGACAAGAACGGGCGCCATCGCGGCTTCGCCGAGCGCGCGGCGATCAACGCGCCGCTGCAAGGGGCGGCGGCCGACATCATCAAGCGCGCCATGATCCGCATGCCCGGCGCCCTCGAGGACGCCGGGCTAAAGGCCCGGATGCTGCTCCAGGTCCATGACGAGCTGGTGTTCGAAGCGCCCGCCGACGAGGTCGCCGACACGGTCAAGGTGGTGACGATGGTGATGGAGAATGCCGCCGATCCGGCGGTGCGTCTCGACGTGCCGCTGGTGGTCGAGACCGGCGCCGGCGACAACTGGGCCGAGGTCCATTAATTAAGGTGACATTAATTAAGGTGACACCATACTTAATTCCATAGCCCAGAATTACCGGGACGGGGAATTAAGTAAGCTGTCACCTTAATTGCACCTTGTCACCTTAATTGCACCTTAATTGAATTGCCAAATGCGGCCTAGGATGCATGCCGAAGGAGGATGAAATGGCGAAAGCGATGTGGAACGGCGCCGTCGTCGCCGAGAGCGAGGCGTTCGAGGTGGTCGAGAAGAACGTCTATTTCCCGCCCGGCACGGTGAAGGACGATTGCCTGCGGGAAAGCGCCACCACCACCGAATGTTCGTGGAAAGGGACGGCGCATTATTACCATGTCGTGGTCGACGGCGAGGTCAACGTCGACGCCGCCTGGACCTATCCCGAGCCGACGGAGAAGGCTTCGAACATCAAGGACCACATCGCCTTCTGGAAAGGGGTGACGGTCGAGGACTGAGCCTCAAGCCCTAAGCCGCCGGGCGGATCGCCGCCTGGTTGACCTTGTCATCCACCGCCGTTTCGAACTGCTTGAAGTTCTCCTCGAACATCCCGGCCAGGCGGCGCGCGGTTTCGTCATAGGCCGCCTTGTCGGCCCAGGTGTTCCTCGGGTTCAGCACCTCGGCCGGCACGTCGGGGCAGGTGACGGGCACGCCGACGCCGAAGTTGGGATCGGGCGTCGTCGCCACCCCGGCCAGGCGTCCTTCGAGCGCCGCGCGCACCAGCGTCCTGGTGTGGGCGATCTCCATGCGCTTGCCGACGCCGTAAGCGCCGCCGGTCCAGCCGGTATTGACCAGCCAGCAGTTGGTGCCGTGCCGGGCGATCTTGTCGCTCAGCAGCTTGCCGTAGACCGTCGGGTGGCGCGGCATGAACGGCGCCCCGAAACAGGTCGAGAAGATGGCCTGGGTCTCCTTGATGCCCTTGACGGTGCCGGCGACCACGGCGGTGTAGCCGGAAAGGAAGTGATACATCGCCTGTTCGGCGCTCAGCCGGCTGATCGGCGGCAACACCCCGAAGGCGTCGGCCGTCAGCATGAGGATGTTCTCCGGGTGGCCGCCGATACCTTCCTCGCTGATAAAGGGAATGAAATCGATGGGGTAGGACGCGCGGGTGTTCTCGGTCAGCGAATCGTCGTCGAAATCGATCACCCGCGTCGCCTCGTCGATGATGACGTTCTCGAGGATGGTGCCGAAGCGCCGCGTGGTGGCGTAGATCTCGGGCTCGGCCTCGGCCGAGAGGCGGATCACCTTGGCGTAGCAACCGCCTTCGAAGTTGAACACGCCGTCATCGCCCCAGCCGTGCTCGTCATCGCCGATCAGCGCCCGTGTGCCGTCGGCCGACAGCGTCGTCTTGCCGGTGCCGGACAGGCCGAAGAAGATGGCGGTGTCCCCCTTCTTGCCGATATTGGCCGAGCAGTGCATGGGCAGGACGCCCCGGGCCGGCAACAGGTAGTTGAGGATGGAGAACACCGATTTCTTGATCTCGCCGGCGTAGGAGCTGCCGCCGATCAGCACCAGCTTCTTGTTGAAGCTGACCTCGATGAAGACCTCGGAGTTGGTGCCGTCCTTCTCGGGCTCGGCGTGGCAGCCCGGCGCCTGGATGATGGTGAACTCGGGCTCGAAGGCCGCCAGTTCCTCGTCCTTCGGGCGGATGAACATATTGGCGGCAAAGAGGCTGTGCCAGGCGGCCTCGGTGATAATGCGCACCGGCAGGCGGAACTTCGCATCGGCGCCGGCGTAGCAGTCCTGAACGAATATGTCCCGGCCCTCGTAATAGGTCAGCAGACGTTCGTGAAGGCCGTCGAAATTGGCCGCCGAGGTCGGCCGGTTGACCGCGCCCCACCAGATGTTGTCGTGGTGTTCGGCCTCATCGACGATGAACTTGTCCTTGGGCGCGCGGCCGGTATGGACGCCGGTAAGCACGACCAGCGCCCCGCCCTCGGCCAGAACCCCTTCGCCCCGCCGCACCGCCTCCTCAAAGAGCGCCGGCGCCGTCAGGTTCCAGAATACGTTGTCGGCGTTTCGAATCCCGTGGTTCTCGATCCCGAAACCGCTCTTTACAGGTCCTAAATGTTGCACGCTCTCATTCCCGGCGCCAAAGGCCGGGCCTCCCTTGTCAGTCGCCATCCGGGCGCGGGCACCTGTCCCGCCCCGGCACTCATGTGCCTGGCGCACGATCCCATTTTCGGGAAGATGCCCCGGTTTCCCCCCCTTTTCATGGCGCCCCGGCGTAACGCCGATGGGTCACCACTGATGCCGTACACGCACCGCTGAAACACATTATATATACTTGCCGCGTCCGCTTACCAAGGATAAGAACCGCCGGTTTCCGATATTGCCGAAACCCGCCGGGCCCTGGTCCTAGGTCCCGCCGCTCTTGGATTTTGCGATTTCAACTTATTTTCCGGTGGAAATAACCGGCGAACCCGCCGAGCGCCGTCCAGAACAGGGCGGTGGTAAAGAGCGAGGCGACGGCGAACTCGGCGGCGAGCTCGGCTGGGACCGGTCCGCCGAATTGCCCGGGATGGGGCGCGCCCAAGGCATGGGGGACCAGAAGCAAAGCCAGGCCGAGGCCCTTGAGCAGCCTATGGCGTGCGAAGACGATCAGCGCCAGGCCACCGGCGGTCGAGATCACGGTCCCGATCCACCATGTCTGGCGGGCGCCGAGATCGGCCGCCACCATGCCGGGAAGCTCGGGCGGCAAGCCCAGCGCCGGCGCCAGGATGAAGACGGCGAAACCCGCTAGCCCCCAGAGCACGCCTTGGCGCGGGTCCACGTGCCGGCCCGAAAGGGTGAAGGCCGCGACCAGGATGAGGCCGTAGCCGATGCCGGCGAGGACATTTGCCAGCACGGTAAAGAGCGTGCGCTCGATGCCGTCCTCGGGCGCCCAGGCGTCCTCGTTCCCTTCCAGAGGCTCCGCCGCGGGCCCTTCCAGACGCTCCGCCGCGGAGATGACGAAGGAAGCGCCGGAGGCGCCCGGCCGGGACGCCGCATCAGGCGCCCCGGTTGGCGCCCCGGCGCTTTCGTAAATCTCGGCCTCCAGGATGATCGGCGTTATCCAGGCGATTTGGATGGCGGCGGCGAACAACCCGGCCAACAGGCCAGCCGTTAGTCCGGTGACGAGGACGCGCCTTAGCATGGGAACCTCGGTCGGCGGGCGCTAATGGCAGGGGAAGGCCAAAGCATGGCGCACATCGTGGGCCGCGTTGTGGATGGTATCGGGATGGGCGAGCCCGACACCGAACAGGATGAAGACCCCGATCAGGGTGGCGACGATCGCCGCGCCGATGCGGCGCTGAACCGCGCCCAAGCCGCCCTCGCTGCCGGCAATGGCTGGATTTCTATTCGCTTCCATCATCGTCGCCCTCTGAGCCTCCCCGGCTCATAAGGCGTCGAGCCCTGGGGCCGGGATCCGGCCGTTCCCTCGATCCGATGCCGTCGTCGGGGCGCGCCGTCGCGGCGATATTAGTCGTGGCGCTAAAGCCGCGTCAAGCATTGCCCCGCCCGGCCGCCGGAAATGGCCCGGAAAGGGTATGGGGACCCCTTGGCGGGGGCATCAAAGCGCCATGGTAATTTGTCCCCACCTTTCCTAAACTAGAGGCAAAATTCGGCCGATGTCCTCAAAGAGCCGATGTCCTCAAAGAGAGAGAGAACCAGATGCGCCGGACCATCGCCTTGGTCGATGACGACCAGAATATCCTGACCTCGGTTTCCATGGCCCTGGAAGCGGAAGGGTTCAGCGTTCGCACCTACACCACCGGCGCCGAAGCCCTGCGCGCCCTTACGGCCCAGCCGGTGGACCTCGCCATACTGGATATCAAGATGCCGCGCATGGACGGCATGGAGTTGCTCAACCGTCTGCGCCGCCAATCCCAGATGCCGGTCATCTTTCTCACCTCCAAGGACGAGGAATTCGACGAGGTCCTCGGTTTCCGCATGGGCGCCGACGATTACATCAAGAAACCGTTTTCCCAACGCCTGCTGATCGAGCGCATCCGCGCTCTCTTGCGGCGCAGCGAGGTCGCCTCCGATGGGCCGGCCGCCGGCGACGGCAAGGGCGCCATCGCGCGTGGTGAATTGGTGATGGATCCGCTGCGCCATCTTTGTTCCTGGAGGAGCGAGCCGGTTGCCCTCACCGTAACCGAGTTCCTGATACTGCAGTCCCTGGCGGCCCGTCCGGGGCATATCAAGAGCCGCGATCAGCTCATGGACGCGGCCTATGGCGAGCACATCTACGTCGACGACCGCACGATCGACAGCCACATCAAGAGGCTGCGCCGGAAATTCAAGGCCGTCGACCCGGAGTTCGCCCAGATCGAAACGCTTTATGGCCTCGGTTACCGCTACCGCGAATAATGACACCGGTAAGTACTGCTAGGACCTGTCATGGGAGAAGGGCGCATCCGACGGCCGCTCACCTGTTGCCCGGCCCGGGACCTGGGTTGCCGTGATGTTGGGGCGTAGAAAGGAGCGCGCGAGGACGCCCCTGGAGACGGAACGGCGGCTCGGATTGTTGCCTCCGGCCCGGCGCCGCCACGGCCGCTTCCGGTCGCTGACCTGGCGCATTCTGGCGCTGAATGTACTGGCGTTGTTGTTTCTCGTCGGCGGCCTTCTCTATATCGATCAGTACCAGCGCACCCTCATCGACGCCGAGCTCGATTCCCTGACCGTTCAGGCGGAGATCTTCGCCGCCGCCATCGGCGAAGCGGCGGTGACCAGCAGTCCGTCGGTGGGCCAGGACTTCCTCTCCGGTCTGGCGCGGCCGATGGTGCGCCGTCTCGCCGGCCCGGCCAGGCTGCGGGCCCGCCTTTTCGCCGACAACGGCGATCTCGTCGCCGACAGCCGCGCCCTGACCGGGCCGGGGGGCACGGTCCAGATCGAGGAATTGCCGCCGCCCCGGATCGGCGGCAGGGTCTCCCGATTCATCGCCGGCGTTTATGAGTGGGTGATCGAGATTCTGCCGCGGCGCCAGCGCTATCCGTACTACCGCGAGAAACCGCAACAGCGGGCCAGCGACTATGAGGAGGCGTTGGCCGCCCTTACCGGCAAGGCCAGCGGCGCCGTGCGGGCGATTCGGGACGAGGGCCTGGTGCTTTCCGTGGCGGTGCCGGTTCAGCGCTACAAGCAGGTGCTGGGTGTCTTGATGTTGTCCAAATCGAATGCCGACATCGAAGAGAAGCTGCGCGAATTGCGCCTCGACATCCTCAAGGTGTTCGCCATCGTCCTGGTC
>JADFPK010000109.1 GCA_022562375.1 Pseudomonadota bacterium | reverse complement strand
GCCGTTGGAACGCTTGACCCGGGACGACGAGATTGCTTTGATCAAACTTCTCACGACGTGGCCCCGTCAGGTGGAAAGTGCAGCCGAGACACATGAGCCCCACCGCATCGCCTTCTTCCTGTTGGAACTGGCGGCGGCCTTCCACGGCTTGTGGAACAAGGGCAACGACGACGCCAGCCTGCGCTTTCTGGTCCCAGGAGATCAAGCCTTGACGGCGGCGAGGCTGGCCCTCGTTCGCGGGGTCCAGCTGGTCATCGCCTCGGGGCTTGGGGTGCTTGGCGTCGAACCGGTCGAGGAGTTGCGCTGATGCCCGCCGATGTGGAACCCCAGTTCTCGGTAGCCAAGCTACGCGAAATTTACGACAGAGAACGGCGCGCGATGCTGAAGCGCCGCACCCTGACGGCCTTCGTCGTCGCCGTCGCCCTTGGCGGCTTTTCCGCCATCGTCTGGTACAGCTTCACCAAGGACCAAGATGCCGGCGCCGATTCCCTGGTGCCTCTGATCAAGGCGGAGAACACGCCGATCAAGGTGCGCCCGGAGAAGCCGGGCGGCATGGAGGTGCCGAACCAGGACAAGCTGGTGTACAGCCGCATGAACCCGGGTGAGCTGCCGCCGCCGGTGGAAAAGCTGCTGCCGCTACCTGAGGTCCCGGTCGCCAAACCGGCGGCCCCGCCCGAGGACGAGAGTGCCGGGAACGCCAAGAAATTAGCCGAAGCGGCGCCAACGGCGCCAACGGCGGAAGAGCCGGCGGCGGCGAAAAGCACGGCCAAATCCGCCCCGGCGCCGCCGGCGCCGAAGATCGCCGGGCGGGAAAAGGCCACGAATGAGGAAGCGATGGCCAAGGCGGGCGCCGAGCTTGCCGTCATCGCGCCGGCGCTCGGCGGCTATGCCATCCAACTCGTCGCCTTGCGTTCGCGCGACAGGGCCGAGGAACATTGGCGCAATCTGCAGAAGGCCCATGGCGATATTCTCGGCAATCTGACACACAAGGTGGTGACCGCCGACCTCGGCGACAGGGGGACCTTCTACCGGCTGAGGGCCGGGCGCCTGCCCGACAGGGCGGCGGCCGAACGGCTTTGCGCCAAACTGGCGGCGCGGAAGATCGGGTGTCTGGTTGTCAAACCCTGAGACGCCCCGGTCTCGAGTCCCTGCTTCACCGGAGGAGGCGGCAACGACGCCAAAGGCGGTAATCTTCGGTTGCGCCGGATTGACGCTCGGCGAGGCGGAACGCGACTTTTTTCGCACCGCCGATCCACTCGGTTTCATCCTGTTCGCCAACAACTGTGAATCGCCGGACCAGATCCGCGCCCTGACCGCGGCGCTCAAATCCTCGGTCGGGCGCGCCGACGCCCTGGTGCTGATCGATCAGGAAGGCGGCAGGGTGGCCAGGCTCAAGCCTCCCCATTGGCGCGCCGCCCCGGCGGCGGCGGCCTTCGGCACGGTGTTCGAGCGGGACAGGGAAGGGGCGCTCGAGGCGGCGCGGCTGAATGCCCGTCTGCTCGCCGCCGATCTCGACGATATCGGCATCAACGTCGACTGCGCCCCGGTGCTGGACGTACCGGTGCCGGGAGCCCATGACGTCATCGGCGACCGCGCCTTCTCGGCCGCGCCCGAAACGGTGGCGGCGCTGGGCGAGGCTTTTTGCGCGGGTCTGCTCGAGGGCGGGGTCATGCCGGTGCTCAAACACATCCCCGGCCATGGGCGGGCGATGACCGACAGCCACCACCACTTGCCGGTGGTGAACGCGCCGCTGGAGGAGCTGAGGTTACGGGACTTCCACCCCTTCAAGGCGCTCGGCGCGCAGCCCTTCGCCATGGTCGCCCATGTCGTCTACCAAGCCATAGACGCGAAAGCCCCGGCGACGGTCTCCCGCGCCGTGACCGACGGCGTCATCCGCGGCGAGCTCGGTTTCGAGGGGCTCTTGCTGTCGGACGATCTGTCGATGGAGGCGCTCGAGGGAAGCTTACCGGAAAGGGCCGAGGCGGTGCTTGCCGGCGGCTGCGACGTGGCGCTCCATTGCAGCGGCAAGCTCGATGAGATGGAAGCGGTGGCGGCGGTCTCGGGCGCCATGAGCGAGGCGGCCATGGCGCGCCTCGCGCGCGGCCTCGGGATGCGGCGAAAGCCCGAACCGGTGGATCGGGCCATCGTCGAGAGACGCATCGACACCCTGCTCGGCGGCGGGCGCGAGGGCGGCGCATGAGCGGCCTCGAGTCCGCCCTCTATACCGCTTCCGTCTGGGTGATCCCGGTGCTCCTCGCCATCACCCTGCACGAGGCGGCCCATGGCTACGTCGCCCTCAAGCTCGGTGACGACACCGCCTTGAGCGCCGGGCGCGTCACCTTCAATCCGCTCAAGCATATCGACCGTTTTGGCACCATCCTTCTCCCCGCCCTTTTGTTGCTGGTGAAGAGCCCCTTTCTTTTCGGTTACGCCAAGCCGGTGCCGGTCAACTTTGCCCGCCTCAACAATCCGAGGCGGGACATGATTTGGGTGGCGGCGGCCGGCCCGGCGACGAACTTAATCATCGCCACGGTGTCGGCGTTGCTGCTGCACCTGATCGTCCTCTTCCCGGCGGGCGCGGCGGCATGGATCGGCGAGAACCTGCGTAATTCCGTCCTCATCAATGTGGTGCTGGCGGTGTTCAATATGCTGCCGCTGCCGCCGCTCGACGGCGGCCGGGTCGCCGTCGGCCTGCTGCCCGATATGCTCGCTTTTCGGCTGGCGAGACTTGAACGGTGGGGACTGTTCATTATCATTGGAGCGATGTTCGTATTGCCCTACGTCGGCGGCCGTTTGGGGGTCAACCTCGAGATCTTCCCCTGGCTGATCGGCGCGCCGGTGAATTATCTGATCGGCGTGATCGCCACCTTGACCGGACATGGTTGAATGACGGACCAAGAACAATTCGACACCGGCGCCGCCCCTCGGGCGCCGGAAGGCCAACTGCTCCTGGACCTCGATGGGTTCGAAGGGCCGATCGACGTCCTCCTCGCCCTGGCGCGGGAGCAGAAGGTCGATATCACCCAGATCTCGATCCTCGAGCTCGCCAATCAGTATCTCGCCTTCATCACCCAGGCCCGGCGGGTGCGCCTGGAACTGGCGGCCGACTACTTGGTGATGGCGGCGTGGCTGGCCTATCTCAAGTCGCGCCTTCTGCTGCCCGAGGTGGACGACGACGAACAGCCGAGCGGTCAGCGGATGGCCGAGGCCCTGGCCTTCCAGCTGCGCCGGCTGGAGGCGGTACAGGAAGCCGGCACGCGGCTCATGGCGCGTCCGCTGGTCGGGCGCGACGTGTTCCGCCGGGGCCGGCCGGAAGAAGCCGAAATCATCACCGAAAACATCTTCACCGCCAATCTTTACGGGTTGCTCAAGGGTTATGGGGATATACAGGCGCGTGCCGCCGACAGCACCCTCTACATCGCTCCGCTCGATTACTATTCCGTCGAGCAGGCCCTCGAGCGCCTCCAGGAACTCCTCGGTGAAACCCCGGATTGGGAACTGCTGAGCAAGTTCCTGCCCCCGGGTCTGAAGAAGGGCCCCCTCATGCGCTCGGCCGTCGCCACCACCTTCGCCGCCTCGCTCGAGGCGGTGCGCGAAGGCCAGGCGGAGTTGCGCCAGACGGTGCCGTTCGGCCCGATATATCTACGTAAAACGCGAGAGAAGAAATGAACGAGGTCAATAACCAACATTTACGCCTGCTCGAGGCGGTGCTGTTCGCCGCCTCCGAGCCCCTTGACGAGATGACCATCGCCACCCGTCTTCCCGACGGCGCCGATGTCACGGCTCTGCTCACCGAGCTCGCCCGGCTCTATGAGAACCGCGGCGTCAACCTGACCCGCGCCGGCGGGCTTTGGGCGTTCCGCACGGCGGCCGATCTCGCGGCGCAACTGAGGGTGCACACATCGGTGCCCCGCAAGCTGTCGCGCGCGGCGATCGAGACCCTTGCCATCATCGCCTATCACCAGCCGGTCACCCGGGCCGAGATCGAGGAGATCCGCGGTGTCGGCCTTTCCAAGAGCACGCTCGACATCCTCTTCGAGGCGGGCTGGATCGGGCCGAAGGGCCGGCGGCGTTCGCCGGGACGGCCGGTGACCTGGGGCACGGCGGCAAGCTTCCTCCATGATTTCGGTCTCGAAAGCCTCGACGATCTGCCGGGAATAGACGAGCTCAAGGCCGCGGGGTTGCTGGATAAGCGTCCGGCGATCGATATTGCCGGGCCGCTGATGGCAAAATCCGCCGACGATCAGCCCCCCGAAGCTAACGACGATGCGCCGGACGCGGAGGCGAATACGCCTTTCCAGGAGCGCGAAGCGCAGGCCCAAGCGCACGAAGCGCCGGCCCAAATGAACGAAGCGCCGGGCAGGGCCGGCGAAGCCGCCGCCGATCATCCCCATGCGGAGTGATCAGGGGCCGGAGTGATCGGCAAGCTCGCCCGTCAGGCAAGCTGACGCCGGCGAACCGCATCGCCGGCCCCTACCGCCACGCGCCCCGACGGGGTGAGAGGGTCAGCCCCATCGTCCTCTCCCGTCCTTTTGGCGGTCCACCGCGCCGATGACGCCACCTCGCGATCGAGGAGGGGAGGCGGTCAAGGCCCGGCCCTTCACGGCGTCTTGCCCCCTTGATCGCTGATTGCGGCCTTGGCTTTGGTCCAGGCCGATGGCAACTCGACAAATCTGAGTGTTTTCATCGCATTAGGGTGTTGACATTGCGGCCTGATCGGGCTACGAGCGTATGGGACCCAATTGCGAATGATTATCATTCGCAATAACTCCTGGAAGTTACGGAAAACGAAAGGAAAAATTCATGCAGGAATATGCGAAACCCGCTACGGTCAGGGCGAGAACTCCATCGGCACTGCTTGCGCTCTTAGCGGTCATGGCCGGGTGGGCGGGCGTTTTCACGTCCAGCGCACGGGCGGCGGAAGTCAATATCTATTCGTCGCGCCATTACGACGCCGACCAAACACTCTATGACAAGTTCACCGCCGAGACCGGAATTAAGATCAACCTCCTGCAGGGCAAGTCCAATGCGCTCCTCGAACGGCTGAAGCGCGAAGGCAGGAACAGCCCGGCGGATCTGCTGATCACCGTCGATGCCGGCAACCTCGGCCGGGCGCATGCCGCGGGGCTGTTCCAGGCGGTGCGATCGAAGGTGTTGGAGGCGGCGATACCGGCCCGTTTCCGCGAAAGCGGCGGACATTGGTTCGGCCTGACCATGCGGGCGCGGGTGATCATGTACCACAAGGACCGCGTCAAGCCCTCCGAACTCTCGACCTACGAGGCCCTTGCCGACGCCGAATGGAAGGGACGCATCCTCGTCCGCTCCTCCAACAACATCTACAACCAGTCCCTGGTGGCCTCGCTGATCGTCGCCAATGGTTTCGACAAAACCGAGGCCTGGGCCAGACGCCTGGTCGCCAACTTCGCCCGCCGGCCAAAGGGCGGCGACAGGGACCAGATCCGCGCCATCGGCGCCGGAGAGGGCGATATCGCCATCGCCAACACCTACTATCTCGGTCGTCTGGTCGCGTCCAAAAAGCCGAAGGACCGCAAACTGACGGCGAAGATCGGCGTCTTCTTCCCCAACCAGAAGGGGCGCGGGACGCATGTCAACATCAGCGGCGGCGGCGTTACCAGATACGCCCGCAACAAGGCGGGCGCCATCAAGCTTCTGGAATTCCTGGTCGGCCCGGAAGCGCAAAAGGTGTTCGCCGAAGCCAACTTCGAATACCCGGTCAACCCGAAGGCCGGCCAATCCGCCATCGTCGCTTCGTGGGGGACGTTCAAGGCCGACGGCCTCAATGTCGCCGTGCTCAGCAAGCGTAACGCCGAGGCGGTCCGGGTGATGGACCGGGCGGGATGGCGGTGATCGCCCGAGTCGCCCCGCTCGGCGGGCGCGGAGCCGAAAGGGATTGAGTTTGAGCGCCAATACATTGGTCTCCCGGAGGTGGGCCGGACGTGGCGCCAGGTTGCGTTGGCTCGACGGATGGTCGGTCTTCACCGTCGGCGCCGCGGCGCTGGTTTCGGTGCCGGTCCTGGTGGTGCTCTCCCATTTCTTCATCCCCGCCGGCGATGTCTGGCGTCACCTGGCGGAGACCGTGCTTACCGGCTACATCGCCAATTCGCTGTGGCTGATGGTCGGGGTCGGCGCCGGCACCCTGGTCATCGGCGTCGCCACCGCCTGGCTCGTCACCATGTGCCGGTTTTGGGGGCGGCCGATCTTCGAGTGGGCCCTGCTCCTGCCCCTGGCGGTGCCGGCTTACGTCATCGCCTACACC
>JADFPK010000108.1 GCA_022562375.1 Pseudomonadota bacterium | reverse complement strand
CTGGCAAGATCATCGGCGAACCAAAGCGAGCGACGCAAGCGTGGAAGCGAGTGGCGCTGGCCGTGGCCGTGGTCGTGCTCATCGGAATGGCCGGTGCGGTTACGTGGTTGAGGCCGTGGGAGCCGACGGTTGAACCCGCGTCGGTTGAGAGGATGGCCTTTCCGTTGCCCGACAAGCCGTCTATCGCCGTGCTGCCGTTCACGAATATGAGCGGCGATGCGGAACAGGGATACTTCGCCGACGGTATGGCGGAAGACCTGATCACGGACCTGTCGAAGATCTCGGGCCTGTTCGTGATCGCCCGAAACTCGAGCTTCGTCTACAAGGGACGAGCGGTCGACGTCGTGTCGGTGGGCCGCGAGCTCGGCGTCCGCTACGTCTTGGAGGGCAGTGTGCGCCGCTCCGGTGACCGGATGCGCATCACGGCTCAGCTCATAGACACCGCTACCGGCGGGCATCTCTGGGCCGAGCGCTATGACGGAACGCTGACCGACGTCTTCCGGCTGCAGGACGAAATTAGGGAAAAGATCATCGCCGCGCTGGCGGTCAAGCTGACACCCGCCGAACGCGCCCGAAAAGAGGTTCGTGAGACCTCTAACACCAACGCTCATGATGCTTTTCTGCAAGGCTGGTCGCACTATCTAAAAAGCACGCCCAAGCAGTTCGCCATGGCCATCCCGTATTTCGAACGCGCGGTGGCGTTGGATCCTGAATATGGCCGCGCTTCGGCGGCGCTGGCATCGACCTATCTCTCGGCACGGTTGCAGGGTTGGCACAGCGCGCTCGGCATGACGCCCGATGACACGCTGGAGCGCGGCCTTGGTCATCTGCGCCAAGCGATGCGCAATCCGACCTCATTGGCGCACCAGGAGATGTCCAGACTATTGCTACAACAGAAGAAATTCGAGAGAGGGCTGGCGGAAGCCGACCGAGCGATCGCGCTGAACGCCAACGAACCGGCCGGCTACGCCGCGAAGGGACAGATGTTGATCTTCATCGGTCGCGCGTCGGAGGGCACGGATCTCGTCCGGCGCGCCATGCGGCTCAACCCGAACTATCCAGTCGATTACCTGTTCCATCTGGGCGTCGGCCAGTATCTGATGCAAGAAAATCGAAATGCCAGCGATACCCTCGAGCGCGCGAGCAAGATCACCGATCAGCATCCCGGCATTTTGACATTCCTGATCGCGTCGTACGGCCAGCTCGGCCGGCCTGGTGATGCGTCGAGCGCGATCGACAAGATCCGGGCCCTCGACAAGGCTGCGACGGTCCCTCGCTGGAGGGTCGGGACGACGGTTCTGGACGCCCATATCTGGCCCATGAAACAGGCGACCGATATGGCGCGATTGCGCGATGGGCTTCGTAAGGCCGGCCTGCCGGAATTCCACGATGAATGGAAGCTCGATCGCAAACATCGGCTTACCGGGGCGGAAATCAAGGATATCTCCTTTGGCCGTACCCATAACGGTTTTCATCCTAGATCGCGGCTGAAATTTACGATCTCACGCGCCATCGACGGCGAGTTCAGCGCGTCCGGCCTGTGGAACGACAAGGGCACCAGTCGCATCATTGGTGACAGGATCTGCAACAAATGGCTCAAATACGCCGAATCATGCGCCGTGATTTACCGAAATCCTTCTGGCTCGAAGGACACCGGCGATGACTACATTCTGGTGCAGCGTTCGGGCGCCTACTCGTTTACCGTCGAGTAGGCCGGCCGCGGCGCATCGGATCCGGCGAGCCCAGCCTATGGCGGGTCGGTCGGAAATCCGGCACTCCGCCAAGCGGGAAATCCGCCGCGGAAGTAGTAGATCTTTTTATATCCCCAGCGCACAGCCTGTGCGCATGCCTTGGACGACCTCTTTCACCCCGGGCCTGAACAATAGATCACCACTTCGTCGCTCTTGGTCGCAACGCGGAGCAAACTCGGTTCGTTGAAACCGGTGCTCCAGTCGAGATAGCTCGCACCCGGAACGCGCCCGGCTTCCCAAAGCGTGGAGCTGCGGACATCGACGAACTTCGCGCCGCGATCGTAAAGCACCTTGGCCTGCGCGGCGTCGATTGTTGTCGCACCCGCCACCTCTATCGGCGATTGTTGGGCCATCGCCCCGGCGCTGAACGCCAAAAGCACCAACAACGAAACAAACGTCTTCTTCGAATTCATGGTTTCCTCCGCATGTCAACGCGTCCTATTGCAGGCTAGCACGCTGATTTCAATTGGGCCACCGAATTCATCGCCGGTCGTGCGCCCGGATGCCTAATCGGCCCGCGCGAGCTCCGCGATCATGGCCGCGAGAAAACCCGCCGCCTCGCCCGCCTTTGGCAATCCCAGAACAAGACCACGGAGGCCCGCGACCTTCTCGCTCCGGTCTACGACTGGTTCACGGAAGGCTTCGACACGCTAGACCTCAAGGAGGCGAAGGCTCTACTCGACGACCTGATGCCGCCAACGGATGTTCGCGTCAGCTAAGTCCTCTCCCACTTCTCCGGTCACACCAACAAATCCGCACTAAGTTGCATGCGGCCGATTTCCGCTGTGGGTCCAGGCTGTGTGAAAACAATTTTTCGGAGACCGGGGTGAAATTTTGAACCGTTAGGCTGGCCTTCGTCGCAATGTTGATTCGTCCACGTTACTTTCCGGATTCAATTGTTGCGCAATTGGTCTCGGTGTCCGCGTTTTCACACGGCCTGGGTCATTTGCGGACATGCAGCAGAGCCCACGTGAACGTCCGCTCCCGGGCGCAAAGCAGACATACTTAGGACAACCGCGAGTCGGCCGGCGGGTGTACGGAAAGGAACTGTTTTCCGTACGTCAGCACCGTTGAGCGGCAAGCCCCGAAAGCCGTGGACTTCGGGATTTCCGTACACGTCGATCTGGAAAAGTTTCGGATTTCCAGTACACGTTCTTAGGGCCGCTTCCGGCTATACCCGAACTCAATCACCGCACCGGAACGACGACGCCTTTCCTCCGCTACGCCGACATTCGAAACCGCTTTGCGCTTTCATCGCATCAATTTTCAAACTGAGACACCACCGGCGCGGCGGTGACGCGGGGCTGGACCCGTGCCCGCCATGTGGGGCGGGAGGAGGGTGAAATCCGGGCGCCGGCCGGGCCAGGCCGGTCCCTTATCTCGGCGCCATGACCATGGTCATCTGGCGGCCTTCCATCTTCGGGAACTCCTCGACTTTGGCCAGCTCGGCCAGTTCGTCGCGCACCCGGTTGAGGACGGCGAGCCCCAAATCCTGATGCACCATCTCGCGGCCCCGGAAACGGACGGTCACCTTCACCTTGTCGCCTTCGCCCAGGAACTTGACGATGGAGCGCATCTTGACGTCATAGTCGTTGGTATCGATGCTCGGCCGCATCTTGATTTCCTTGACGTCGAAGGTCTTTTGCTTCTTGCGGGCTTCGGACCGCTTCTTCTGCTCCTGGTATTTGAACTTGCCGTAATCGAGGATTTTGCAGACCGGCGGCTCGGCGGTCGGGGACACCTCCACCAAATCAAGCCCGGCCTCTTCGGCCAGCTCCAACCCTTGAGACACCGGTACGACTCCGACCATCTCACCGGCTTCATCTACCAGGCGGATGGTCGTTACCTGGATCTCTTGATTGACGCGCGGCCCTTTGCGTACCGGCGGCGCATACATGCGTGGTCTTGCTATCTAAAATCCTCCTTTTTCGTTTCGACCGAAACCGTACCTTTACCGGCCGTTGGCATAGAGCCGCCGGGACCGGCACTCGGCCCCGGCCTATCCCGCCGGCATCGCGGCCTCTGATTTCAGTCTAGCGACTGCCTCTTCAAGCGCAAGATTTTCTTGCTCCTTGCCGCCCAAACGGCGCACCGCCACGGTCCCGTTCTCGGCCTCCCGCTTGCCGATGACCAACAGCACCGGCACCTTGGCCAATGAGTGTTGGCGCACCTTGTAGCCGATCTTTTCGTTGCTGACATCGAGCTCGGCGCGCAGACCCGCCGCCTCGAGGGCTTCGATCACCTTGGCGGCGAACGCATCGCCGTCGCTGGTGATCGTCGCCACCACCACCTGCACCGGCGCCAGCCACAACGGCAGGCGGCCGGCATAGTGCTCGATCAGGACGCCGATGAACCGCTCCATCGAGCCGAGGATGGCGCGATGCAGCATCACCGGGCGGTGCCGCGCCCCGTCCTCGCCGACGTAAGAGGCGTCGAGGCGCTCGGGCAGGACGAAATCCACCTGCAGGGTGCCCAACTGCCAATCCCTGCCGATGGCGTCGCGCAGCACGAATTCGATCTTCGGCCCGTAAAAGGCGCCCTCTCCGGGGTTGAGCTTGTATTCGAGTCCGCTGGCGTCCACCGCCTCCTTGAGCGCCCCTTCGGCCCGATCCCAGACGTCGTCGGCGCCGACGCGCACATCCGGGCGGTCGGCGAAGTTCACGATCACGTCGGTGAAGCCGAAATCCGCGTAAACGCTGATCAGAAGATCGCAGAAGTCCTTGGTCTCGGACGTGATCTGGTCCTCGGTGCAGAAGATATGGGCGTCGTCCTGGGTGAAGGCCCTGGCCCGCATCAGCCCATGGAGCGCGCCCGAGGGCTCGTTGCGGTGGCATGAGCCGAACTCGGCCATGCGCAGCGGCAGGTCCCGGTAGCTCTTGATCCCCTGGCGGAAGATCTGCACGTGGGCCGGGCAGTTCATCGGCTTGAGCGCCAGAATCTTGTCCTCGGACTCGGCGGTGAACATGTATTCGCGGAACTTCTCCCAATGGCCGGACGCCTCCCACAGCGACCGGTCGATGAGTTGGGGCGTGTGCACCTCGACATATCCGGCCTTGTCCAGCCTGGCGCGGACATAATTCTCGATGATCCGGTAGAGCGTCCAGCCCTTGGGGTGCCAGAAGGCGCTGCCGACGGCGACGTCCTGGAAGTGAAAGAGGCTCATTTCGCGCCCCAGGCGGCGATGGTCGCGGCGCTCCGCCTCTTCGAGCCGGAAGAGGTATTTCTTGAGCTGTTTGTCGTCGGCCCAGGCGGTGCCGTAGATGCGCTGGAGCATCTCGTTGCGCGAATCGCCGCGCCAATAGGCGCCGGCCAGCTTCATCAGCTTGAAGGCCTTGCCGAGCCTGCCGGTCGAGGGCAGATGCGGCCCCCGGCAGAGGTCGATGAAGCCGCCCTGACGGTAGAGCGTGATCACCTCGCCCTCCGGAAACGCCTCGATGATCTCGGCCTTGTAGAACTCGCCCTGGTCCTTGAAGAACTCGATCGCCTCGGCCCGGTCCCAGACCTCCCGGCTGATCGACTCGTCGCGCTCGACGATCTCGCGCATGCGCCCCTCGATCTTCTCGAGATCCTCGGGCGTGAAGGGCGTCGGGCGGGCGAAATCGTAATAAAAGCCGTTCTCGATCGACGGGCCGATGGTCACCTGGGTGTCGGTGTAGAGCTCCTTGACCGCCTCGGCCATGACGTGGGCGGCGTCGTGGCGAATGATCTCGAGCGCGTCGTCATGGTCACGGGTGACGATCTCTATCTTGGCGTCATCGATGATCGGCCGAGAGAGATCCCAAAGCTCGCCGTTGACGCGAATGGCGAGGGCGGCCTTGGCCAGGCCGGGGCCGATGGCGGCGGAGACATCGGCGCCCGAAACCGGTCCGTCGAATTCACGCACATTTCCGTCGGGAAGGGTAATGGCGACCATCAAAGTCCTTGCGGTTCCGTGCGCTCCATCCAATGCCGGTGCCTGAAATTTATAATTCTTGCGGGAAGTGTCAAGGATACAACTGGCTGATTAGCGCATCGGCGTTAACGCAGAATTAAAGCCGCGTCGACCTCGCCCGGCGCCAGATCCGCCAGCGAGCGCCGGCGCAAAACCGTGACCGACGCCCGGCCCCCGGGCCCCCGTGGGGCGCACAGCGCCGGATCGGATTCGTCGGAGAACAGGACCACCGACGGACAACCGGCGGCGGCGATCAGGTGCATCGGCCCGGTGTCGTTGCCGACGGCGCCCGCCGCGTCGCGCGCCAGCGCTATGATATCGATGAAAGAGGTCAGGGTGCAAAGATTGCGCGCATCCGGGCAAAGATCGCAAACGGCGTCGGCCGCCTCGCGCTCCGCCCCGGCGCCGAGAACCACCGGCGTCACCCCCTTGGCCGCAAGCCTTGCCGCGAAGGCGGCGAATCGCTCCATCGGCCAGCGCTTCGCCGGCCGGTGCCGGGCGCCGCCGGGCGCGATCAGCACAAAGCGCCGGGCGCCGCCGCCCGGGGCCAAATCGGCGAGGCCGAAGCGGGAGATGTCGGCCACGGCCCAGCCGAGATCGGCGCCAGGCACGTC
>JADFPK010000107.1 GCA_022562375.1 Pseudomonadota bacterium | reverse complement strand
AACCAGGACTCTTGGATCTTGCCACAGCCCAAAGCGATTTGTTCAGGGCTTAAAGTTCGATAGCCGCCCACGGGGAGGGAAAACTATGGTGAAAGAATTAACTTGGTATATCACATTTATTTCCATCGTCTTCGGCGTCTTTATTTCGGTGTGGGTTCAACCCCTCGAGGGAAAATTTATAACAGAAGCGTTTCCTCCAAAGGACTTAAGTGATGCCGTATTCTTAGCCAGAGGGATATTAATGTTCCTAATCCTGGTCTGTTTATGGTGGTGGTATGCTATCTTCCTTGGTGTTGTATATCCGGCTAGCGGCTTTCTTATGTACCTTTACGAATTCGCGACTCTCGCAATTTTTGCCATAGGTTTTCGGTATTGGGATCAGAGCTATCTATTTCCAGTGTCGGTATTTTTTGGATCGTCCTTTATGCTCGTGCGGTTTTACTTGACATTAGGTGTTGTTACGAAACTCTCGGATGAGTGGTGGGCGCTGATTATCGCGCTTGTTACACTGGTGATATATGTCTTTATCATCGTAGGAGCGTTCGGTGTGCTTTTCCTTCTTCCAGGAATCTCAGCTGAGCAAAAATTGAGTACAGTCCATATTGTAGTTACGGCCTTACTGCTTGTAGGATTCATCGCCACCCTTCTTGCAGTTTATAGGGTAGAAGGCTTTAAATGGGGTGATCCAAAGACTATTTCTGGGCCTACTGGTGGATAGGGCACCGGCCTTAAATCCGAATAACTGCGTTAGATACGGTCAATAAGTAAAACAGACTGCCTTGTCGAAGGTTTAACCGTATAAGAACTTTATCAAATCGCTGGCAAGATATGAGACATAAAATTAGGTAGAGATTGAGTTTTTGGGTATAGGCTGTCCTTTGAAATTAAATAAAAGTTTTTGACAGATGAACGACTATGCAAAACCGGTTTCTGCTCACGTCGAGCGAATAAGTTGGGCAACACCCGTGGGTCGATTAACCAAAGATAGGGCATGAGATGAAAATCGAGATCACATCTCATCCGGCATGGGTCGACGAATTTCTCGATTTTATTGATCCATACTATAACAGCATTGTGAACGGCCTATTATTCAGTGAATTGGCGGCTGGCACCCTTTCGATCGAGAGAATCCGTGGTGGACTGCTCAATTTTTATCCGCTGATTAAGAATTTTCCCGAATATATGGCGCTCACACTCGCCAAGGTCCCGGTCGAGAATAACCCGCCGAACAACATGGCGCGAGACTGGTTGATCGAGAATATTAGTATCGAGCGCCGGCACCAGACTTGGTTTAGGCAATGGGCGGTTGATTTCGGCGTTCCACGTAAGGCTCTGAGCAAGCCGATAGTGCCGCCGCCCGAGATGGATGCGGTGAACAATTATCTTTGGCGCGTCGCCGGTCACGGTTCTCTAGTCGAGGGCATCAGCGCCGTAAATTACGCCATCGAGGGCCCATCCGGCCAATGGACTAAACTAGTAGCACGAAAGATTCGGGCCTATGAAAAACAGCCTGGAGTGACCTTGCGCAATGGGACCCTGACCTGGATCAATGCTCACGCCTCCTATGATGACAGGCACCCGGACGAAGCCCTAGAGCTGATCAAGGCTTTCGCCAAGACGAAACAGGAGCAAGAAATGGTGAAGTTGGCGGCGCAGCGGAGCATGGAGTATTACGCCATGGCAGCTGACGCCTGCTACGAAATGTTTGGCTAATGGCTGTGCCCTGAAAATCATGACCTTCCCTGTGGTGATCTTGACGGCGAAGGAGTACGTGCCGTCGAAACTGATCCACATCTCCCGGATTGGTCTATCGGCACGACGCTGTAATCACGTTAACTTCACCCTCCCCTTTGGCGAACCTGGCCGAGGCACAGGCTGGAAGCCTTTCGCGACTTAGCCGTTCCAATAATTCATGCCCTCGTAAACGCCGAGAGCGTTTTCGGTTCGTAGTCTGGAAAGCCGCTGAGGCGCCTAAGCCGTCGGTTCCACAGGCGTCCTTACTTGTATAAGGCCTCCAGCGCGGCGCCGTATTTTTCGCCGATCACATGGCGGCGGAGCTTGAGCGTCGGCGTTATCTCTCCGCTGGCGATGGTGAAGGGCCCGGGAGCGATATGGAACCGGCGCACCCGTTCGACCGGCGACAGCGTCGCGTTGACCCGCTCCACCACCTCGCCGAGGAAGGCGGCGAAGGCCGCGTCATTGGCAAGGACACCCAGATCGGCCGGCTTTCCCGCATCCTTGGCCCAGCGCTTGAGGGTCTCCTCGTCGGGCACGACCAGCGCCACGAGATAGGGCTTGGCGTCGCCATAGACCATGGCCTGGGCGATCTCCGGCGTCACCGTGAGGATGCCCTCGACACGCTGGGGCGAGACGTTGTCGCCGCCCGAATTGACGATGATGTCTCGCTTGCGGTCGGTGATCTCGAGATAGCCATCGTCGTCGATGGCGCCGATATCGCCGGTGTGCAGCCAACCGTCGCGCAAGGCCTCATGGGTCGCCTCCGGGTTGTTCCAGTAGCCCTGCATGACGAGCTCGCCCTTGACGAGGATCTCGCCATCCTCGGCGATCCTGACCTCGACGCCCGCGAGCGGCGGTCCGACCGTCGCCAGCTTCACCCTGCCGGGCGGGTTGCAACTGACCACCGGGGCGGCCTCGGTCTGGCCGTAGCCTTGCAGGATCGGGACGCCAAGGGCGGTGAAGAACACAGCGATGTCGTAATTGAGCGCCGCCCCGCCGGAGATCATGGCCTTCAACCTGCCGCCGAAGCGCCGGCGCACCTTGCGCCGCACCAGGACCTCGAGCGCCAGATCGGTGATGCGCTCGACCATCGAAAGGGCGCCCGGCGCCTCGTATTTGCGGATGCCCAGCGCCAGCGTCCTGGCGAACAGCTTTTTCTGGAGCCCGCCCGAGCGGGCGACGGCGCGAAGGATGCGCCGATGCAGGGCCTCGTAAAGGCGCGGCACCGCGGTCATCAGGGTCGGGCGCGCCTCCGCCATGTTCGCCGCCAGGGTATCGGCGCCCTCGGCGTAATAGATCTCGGCGCCGATCGCCATCGGAAAGAATTGCCCCGCCGTGTGCTCGTAGGCATGGGACAGCGGCAGGAAGGACAGGAACACCGCGTTCTCGAGGCCCAAGTCCCTGAAGAGGCGCCCGGCGCCGGCGGCGTTGCCGAGGATCGCCCCGTGGCTGAGCATCACCCCCTTGGGCTTACCGCCGGTGCCCGAGGTGTAGATCAGGCAGGCGGTGTCGGAGCGCTTCGCATCGGCGGCGCCTTCGTCGCCTTCGCCCGGCCCGGCCCGTCCCAACTCCATCACCTCGTCCCAGCCATGAAGGCCGGCGCCGATCGAGCGGCCGATGTCCAGGGTTTCGATGGAGATCACCCACTCGACCTTCGCCGCCCGCGCCACCGCCGGCAGCAGCCGCTTGGCCAGCGCCGCCGTCGACACGATCGCCGCCCGGGCGCCGCTGTCCTCGATCACATGGAGATGATCGTCCGCCGTGTTGGTGGTGTAGGACGGCACCGTGATGCCGCCCGCGGCCATGATGCCGATATCGGCGATCAGCCATTCGGGACGGTTCTCCGATACCAGGACCACCCGGTCGCCGGGCTCGAGGCCGAGGGAACGCAAACCCTGGGCGAGCGCGCGCACCCTTTCGGCGGTCTCGGCCCAGCTCAGCGCCCGGTAGCGGCCATCTTGCTTGGCCCACAGGAAGGCACGCTCGCCAAACCGTTCGGCCTGGTCGAAAAACATCGCCGTCAGGGTCGGCCAGCTATCGGATTCCATCGTCGTCGCCGCCGTTTCACTCAGGCCCGAAACGTCCTAATCTTGGCCCCTCGGGCCAGCTATTCGTTCCCTGGGTGTTTCCCATCGTTGGTTCAAGACACATATACCGCCTCAGGACCGTAGGAGTAACCCATGACCGACCCGGACATTACCCGACAGGCCGAAGCCGCCGGCGCCGGGCCCGCCGACGCCGCCGATCCCCCTCTGCCGGAATGGGACCTCGATGACCTCTACCCCGGAAGGGAATCGGCGGCGCTGAAAGGCGACCTCGAGACGGCGCGGGATCGGGCGGCGGCGTTCAAGGACCGTTATCACGGCAAGGTCGGGGGCCTCGACGGCGACTCGCTGGGCGACGCCGTCGCCGAATACGAGGGCATCGACGAGACGCTGTCGCGGCTGATGAGCTACGCCCAGCTGATCTATGCCGGCAACGTCTCGGACCCCGAGCTCGCCGGGTTCTACCAGACCCTCCAGGAGCGGGTCACCGAGATTTCCACCGATCTGGTGTTCTTTACCCTCGAGATCAACCTGATCGAAGACCGGGAGATCGCCGACAAGCTGAAGGCGGAGAGGCTGAGCCGTTACGCGCCGTGGATCCGCGACGTCAGGGTCCTCCGTCCCCACCTGCTGGACGAGGATCTCGAGAAGTTATTGCGCGAGAAGGCGGTGTCGGGCCGGTCCGCGTGGGTGCGGCTGTTCGACGAGACCATGGCGCGGCTGCGCTTCCCGGTCGACGGCAAGGACCTCACCAGCGCCGAGGTCCTGCATCTGCTTTCCGACAACGACGCCAAGGTGCGCCGAGCGGCGGCGCTCTCGCTCGGCAAGGTGCTGGGCGTTAACGCGCCGGTCTTCGCCCTGATCACCAACACGCTGGCCAAGGACAAGGAGATCGAGGACCGTTGGCGCAAATTTCCGCGCCCGACCTCGGCCCGCAACCTTTCCAATCTCGTCGAGGACGAGGTGGTGGACGCCCTGATCTCGGCGGTCAAGGGCGCCTACCCGAAGCTTTCGCACCGCTACTACGCGCTCAAGGCCGGCTGGTTCGGCGTCGAGCGTCTCCAATATTGGGACCGCAACGCGCCCCTGCCCGAGGACGACGACAGAGAGACCCCGTGGGACGAGGCGCGCGATAAGGTGCTCGGCGCCTATAAGGCCTTCGCGCCCGAGATGGAAGCGACGGCGCGGAAATTCTTCGATTGCCGCTGGATCGACGCCGGCGTCCGCTCGGGCAAGGAACCGGGCGCCTTCTCCCATCCGACGGTGCCGAGCGCGCATCCCTATATCCTGCTCAACTACCAGGGCAAGACGCGCGACGTCATGACGCTGGCGCATGAACTCGGCCACGGCGTCCACCAGGTTCTCGCCGCGCCCCAGGGGCACCTGTTGGCCGACACGCCGCTGACCCTGGCCGAGACCGCATCCGTGTTCGGCGAGATGCTGACCTTCAGGGCGCTGCTCGCCGAGGAGACCGGCGCCCGGCGCCGGCGCGTCATGCTGGCGGGGAAGATCGAGGACATGTTGAACACGGTGGTGCGCCAGACCGCGTTCTACGATTTCGAGCTCAAGGTTCATGGCGAGCGCAAGGAGGGCGAGGTGCCGGTCGAGCGGCTTTGCGAGATCTGGCTCGAGGTGCAAAGCGACTGCCTCGGTCCGGCGATCGACCTCGAAGGGGATTACCGGTTCTATTGGACCTACATCCCCCATTTCATCCATTCGCCGTTTTACGTCTACGCCTACGCCTTCGGGGATTGCCTGGTGAACTCGCTCTACGCCACCTATCGGCAATGGGAGGGAAGCGCCGATTTGAAGGGGACGTTCAAGGACAAGTATCTCGATATGCTCAGGGCCGGGGGAACCCTGCGGCACAAGGAGTTGCTGGCGCCCTTCGGCCTCGACGCCACCGACCCCGCCTTCTGGGACCGCGGGCTGGGGATGATTTCCTCCCTCATCGAGGAGCTTGAAGAGCTTGACTGAGCGATGCCATGGCCCAGCGCCTAAATCGCCCAAGCGTCTAAATCGAAGGTCGCGGCCGAATCCGGGGGAACCGCCAAGGCGGGCGCGGTGGAGGAATCGCGGCTGACCGGGCGCCTCCGCCGCTACGCCCAGGTCTCGACCACGGTCGGCGGGCTCGCCATGCGCCTCGCCGGGGCGCGCTATCTCGGCCTCAAGCTCGACCGCCCCCGCCACGCGGCGGATTTGCGCGCCGCGCTCGGCGGCATCAAGGGGCCGCTGATGAAGGTGGCGCAGCTCCTCTCCACCGTGCCCGACGCCCTGCCGGCGGAATACGCCTCGGAACTCGGGCATTTGCAGGCCGACGCGCCGTCGATGGGCTGGCTGTTCGTCAAGCGGCGCATGCGTGCGGAACTGGGGCCCGATTGGCAACAACGCTTCGCCGAATTCGAACAGGTCGCGGCGCGGGCGGCGTCGCTCGGCCAGGTGCACAAAGCGCTGGCGCACGACGGCACCAGGCTCGCCTGCAAGCTGCAATACCCGGACATGAAATCGGTGGTCGAT
>JADFPK010000106.1 GCA_022562375.1 Pseudomonadota bacterium | reverse complement strand
GTCATCGCCGTCCCTGACCGCGCGGGTGGTGATGGCCTGGAGATCGGTGCCGCAGTCCGGTTCGGTCAAGGCGACGGCGCCCCTGAGCTCGCCGCTGGCGAAGCGGGGAAGGTAGCGTTGCTTTTGCTCCTCGGTGCCGAAGCGTTCGACCACCGCCGCCATGATCAGATGGGCGTTGAAGATGCCGGCCACCGACATCCACGCCGCCGAGACCCGCTCGACGATCCTGGCGTAGGTCACGGCGCTGAGGCCCAGCCCGCCATATTCCGGCGCCACGGTGGCGCCGAACAGGCCAATCTCCTTCATCTTCTCGACGATTTCGCTTGGATAGGCGTCGGCGGCCTCGAGCTCATGGGCGACGGGCTTGACGTCGCGCGCGACGAATCGCTCGATGCTATCGAGGATCAGCGCCTCTTGCTCGTCGCTCACCGGCCGCGTCCGCTCAAGCCTCGCCCGCCACCGCCTTGAGCGGCCGGGCGGGCCCGCCCCGGGTCAGGCGCAGCACCCCGGAGATATCCTCGGCCTTATCGAACGCGTCCAGCCCCTCGGCCAGCCGATCGATCGACGCCGGCGCCAGGCAGGGGCCGAGGAGTGCGTCGAACTTCGCCCTCAGTTCGGCCGCGCTCAGGAAGTTCTCCGGCTCGCCCTTGGGCACGGCGACGAAGCTCTCGAAGGTCCCGGACTTGGTCGAGACACGGGCGGCGCCGCTCATTTGGCGGGGAAACTCCGCCTCGGCCCGGGGATCGACCACCGAGCGCACCCGTTTGCAGAGCGCCAGCGTCTTCGGATCGCCGAGATGGCGCGCGTAATCGTCCCAGCCCATTCCGCCCTGGCGCAACACGACGGCGGCGGTGAAAGCCATGGAGAACTGGCCGTCGACCACGTTCGTCGGGTTCTGCTTGGCCTCTTCCGGGCCGCCGATCATGTTCCAGCCGGTCTGCGGCAGGCCGATCTCGACCGCTTCGATGTCGCACGCGTCGATGTCGTTGGCGGCGACAAGCTCGATCAGGGCGTCGAGCGCCGCATGGGCGTAACGGCAACAGGGGTAGGGCTTCACGGCGATGGCCATGGTCTCATAGACACTGCCCAGCCCATCCGTCGCCTTCTCCATCACCGGCTCGGGGGCGTAGGAGCGCAGGAACCCGGCCTTGCCCTCGATCGGCTCGGCGGCGCCGGTGAACCCCTGGCGCGCGAGACTGGCCGCGATCAGGCCGTTCATCGCCGCGTAGCCGACCTGGAACCGCTTGGTCCAGGCGCCGCCGGCAACGAACTGCACCGATCCCGCCGCCTGGCTCAGCGCGATGCCGAAGGCATGGGCCACCTCGTCGGCGGTCAGCCCGAAGACCCGGGCGGCGGCGGCGGCGGCGCCGAAGGCGCCGCAGGTGGCCGTCGGATGAAAGCCGCGGAGGTAATGATCCTTCGGCACCAGGGCCAAACTCAGGCGGATCTGGACCTCATAGCCGGCGACGATCGCGGCGATGACGTCGCGCCCCTTGGCGCCCGTCATCTCCGCCGCCGCCAATGCCGCCGGCACGATCGGCGCGCTCGGATGGAGCGAGGCCGGCGCATGGGTGTCGTCGAAATCGAGGGAATGGGCCAGGGTGCCGTTGATCAGCGCGGCGCCGGGCGGCGTGTAGCCGGACTCCTCACCGATCACGCTGGCCTCGCCACCGGCAAGACCAAGGCTGTCGGCGGCGGCCAGCAGGCTCGGCGTCGACTCGGCGTCATGGCGGGCGCGCAGCGCGATGCCGACGGTGTCCATGAGCAGCAGCTTGACCCGCGCCGCGACCCCATCGGGCAGGCGGTCATAGCCGATGCCGGCGACGAATTCGGATATCTGGCGGGTGATCCCTGCCATCGGAGGTTCTCCCGACCCAACTCAGGGGCCGTTGGTTGCGGCCTTCCTCGCCGGGTGCGCGGGTAATTTAGACCTAGGGGCGCGCCAAGGTCAACGCGGCCGGGCGCCGACGCTCAAGACCTACAAGGAACCCTATCGCCTGCGCAGCTTGGGATCGAGGACATCGCGAAGGGCGTCGCCGAAGAGGTTGAAGCCGAACACCGCCAGGCTGATGGCGATGCCCGGGAAGATCGGGATCCAGGGAGCGCTCTCGGCGTATTCCTCGGCCCCGCTCTTGAGCATGAGGCCCCAAGCCGCGGTCGGCTCCTGAACCCCGAGGCCGAGGTAGGAAAGCACCGCCTCGAGCAGGATCGCCTGGCCGACGAAGGCGGTGATCATGATCAGATAGGGCGCCATGACGTTGGGCACCATGTGGCGCAGGATGATGCGGGCGTGGCTGTACCCCATGGCCCGGGCGGCATCGATATAGGGGATCTCGCGGATGGCGAGCGCGTTCGAGCGCACCACGCGGGCGCACATGGGGATGAAGGGAATGGTTATGGCGATGATGACCTTGTCGATTCCCGACCCCAAGACCGCGACCACGGCAAGCGCCATGATGATCAAGGGAAAAGCCATGATGACGTCCATGATGCGCTGCATGATGAGGTCGAACCAGCCGCCGAAATAGGCGCTTGCCACGCCCAGGACGAGACCCGCCGTGGCGCCGACGAAGGCGGCGACGAAGCCGACGAAAAGGGCGGTCCGGGCGCCGTGAACGATGCGCGAGAATATGTCGCGGCCGAAATCGTCGGTGCCCAGCAGGAATTGCAGACTGGGCGGGTTAAACATGTGCTCGAAGGCGTTGATCTCGGGATCGTAGGGCGCCACCAGATCGGCAAAAATCGACAGGAAAATCATCACCAGAACGATCAAGGCCCCGGCCGCGCCAAGGGGGTAGCGGCGGACATGATCGAAGAACACGGCAATCCACGAGGGACGTTCGGCGATTTCCTCGGCGCCCGGTTTGAGCCGTATCTCCGACACACTCATCATCGACTCCGATCAGGCATAGCGGATGCGGGGGTCGAGCCAGGCATAAAAGACGTCGACCACCAAATTCATGAATACGAAGATGACCACGACCAGCATGACCAGTTGCTGGGTCAGCGTGAAGTCATTGGTGAGCACCGACTCGACGAATAATTTGCCGAGTCCGTTCAGGTTGAAGACCTGTTCGGTGACCACGAGGCCGCCCATCAGGAAGGCGAACTCGATCCCGAAGATGGTCACCACCGGCAGCATCGCGTTCTTGAGTGCGTGGCGGTTGATGATGACTTTCTCCAGCAGGCCCTTGGCGCGCGCCGTGCGGACGTAATCCTCGCGCAGCACCTCCAAGAGCGCCGAGCGGGTCATGCGGGTGGCGACGGCCGAGTAGCGATAGCCCGTTGCCACCGCCGGCCAGATCAACTGGGTCATGTTGCCGATCGGATCCTCGAAAGGCGAAACATAGACGATCGGCGGCATCCACGGGGTGCCGAACAAGGCCTGGGTGGACAGAAGCAACCCCAGGATGATCATGATGCCGAGCCAGAACGAGGGCATGGCGATCCCGGCAATGCTGAAGGCGCGCACACTATAATCGATCCAGGTGTCTTGCTTGACCGCCGAGATGGTGCCCAGGGGAATGGCAATCAGAATGGCCACAAAAGTGGCCATAAGGGCGACCTGGAGCGAGAGTTGGAACCGAAGGCCGATCTCGTGCGTGATCGGCTGCCCGGTCCACATGGAGGTGCCCAAATCGAGGGTCAAGTAACCTTTGATTACTAGCCAAAACTGAACCAGGAGCGGTTTGGTCAGGCCCAGGTTCTCGCGGCAAATTTCGATGGCTTCCGGATCGGCGAAGACGCCGAAACCCGCCATGCGTACCTCGCAGACGTCTCCGGGAACCATGCGCATCAAGATGAACACCAGCACCGCCGCCCCGAAAAGGGTCGGGATGGTCAGGAGCAGCCGCTTGACGATGTATTGATACATGCCGCCGCCTTACGCCGTGGCCCCGCCCGCCGCGGGGGTACCGCGCGGCGGGCGGGTTTTCCGGTCAGGGTTAGCTACTTATCCAACCAGATGTTGTCGAGGGACTGGTTCAGATAGTGGCTAGGTGCAATCTTCCATCCCTTAACATAGGAACGGTAAGCGTTGATCTTGTACCACCACATGGTGAGAAGCTGGTGCGCCTGATCGTCGAGCGCCCGCTTTTCCATGGCACGCATGAGTTCGCGCTGCTCTTTCGGATCACTGGACCGGTTCATGCGGTCGTACAACTTGTCGATCTGGCGATCCTGGTAACCGGCGTAGTTATTGCCCGCGATGTCGTCGGACTGATAGGTGGAAGTGTCCACCAGCGGGTTAACCACCGATTGGCAGTTGAAGTAGATGGTCACGTCGAAGGCCTGCTTCTTCCGCACTGCATCGTAGAACGAGGGTGACGGCAAGACCTTCTGCGTTACTTTCAGGCCGACCTGTCTGAACTGATCGACGAGCCAGGTGCCCACCACCCTGTATGGCTGATCGACGCCGCGGTTGAGCAACTCGAACTTGAGGCCTTCCGCCCCCGCCGCCTTCAGCAGCTTTCTCGATTCGGCCCGTGACTTCTTGATGTCGGGCCAGTAGCCGGCAAGCTTCTCAAGCTCCGCCTTGGTCGCGGCCAGGGGATGGCCCGGGAAGGCGATGCCGCCGACCGTCTTGACGATGGCGATCCTGGACAGGTACTTGGAGCCGGCCCAGCGATCGACCGCAAGGGTCAGCGCCCGGCGCACGCGGACGTCGTCGAAGGGCTTGCGCCTTTGGTTGGGCAGGAACTGAAGCGCACAGTTCCAGTCGCTCTCTTGGACCGTGATCTTGTCGCCAAGGGCCTTCACCAGATCGTCGCGGGCCTTGGGTGGAAAACCGCGGAACTCGATATCCGCCTGGCCGCCACGGATGGCTTGCAGGCGAACCGCCATCTTGGGCGCGGAGATTGCCCGATAGCCGTCGAGGTAGGGTTTGCCCTTGTGGTGATATTTGGTGTACCGCTTGCCCTCGACGTAAGCACCCGGTTTGTGCTCCACGAAGACGAAGGCGCCGGTGCCGTTGATGTTCTTCTGGTGCCAGGTATAGCCGTATGTATCCAGGTCCTTCTTCGAGTAGATGAAATTGAACGGCATGGCCAGGGCCGGGATAAAGGCGCCGGTCGGATACTTCAGATTGATGACCAGGGTAGTGGGATTCGGCGCGGCGATATTTTTCACCATGCCGTAGAACGCCTTGCGGGTGCTCGGAATGCCCTTCGGCGGGAAAATAACCTTGTCGAGACTGGCCTTGATGTCCGCCGAGGTCAGCGGCGTGCCGCTGTGAAACTGGACGCCCTTGCGGATCTTGAAGGTGTAGGTCAAGCCGTTGTTGGTCGCCCCGGGAACCTTGCCCTCGCACAGATCGCAGACGAAGTCGGTCGGCGACGACGGGTTTTCGGGGTTGACCCGGATCAGCAGGCTGTAAAACGGCCGAATCGGGTGGATCATCCCGAAGGTCGATTCTTTGTGTGCGTCGTAGGACGGGATCTTGCTGCCGACGACGATTCTCAGAATTCCGCCCCTCTTCGGCGTCTGGGCCAGCGCGGCGCCGGCCAGACCGACGGCGGCGGCGGACCCCAGCGCGACGGCCGCGGTCAATGTAAATTTGAGGTATTTCATTTCAGATTCTCCTTCCCTGTTATGTCATTGAGGAAATTCTTTGTTCCCTCGTAATGGCGCCGCCTCCGAACCAAGAGGCGATCACACCTCCGTGCAGGCCACCCAGTGGCCCGGTTTGATTTCCCGGAGCTCGGGAACGACGCTCCGGCATCCCTCCACCGCCATGGGACATCTGGGGTGGAACACGCATCCGCTTGGCGGATTTATCGGACTCGGCACCTCGCCTTTCATCACCTTATGCTCCCGTTTGCTCTCGATTTCAGGGTCCGGAACCGGGACCGCCGCCAGTAGTGCCTGAGTGTAGGGGTGAATCGGGTTGTCGTAAAGCTCGTCGCACTCGGCGAGTTCGACAATTTTTCCGAGGTACATCACCGCCACCCGGTGACAGAGGTGGCGGACGACGCTCAAATCATGGGCGATGAAGAGATAAGTGAGGCCGAATTCGTCGCGCAAATCCTCCAGCAGGTTGATGACCTGGGCCTGGATCGAGACGTCGAGCGCCGAGACCGGCTCGTCGCAGATGATGAATTCCGGGTTGAGCGCCAGGGCCCGCCCGATCCCCACCCGCTGGCGCTGGCCGCCGCTCATCTCATGGGGGTAACGGTCGGCGAATTTGGGGTCGAGGCCGCAGATCGAGAGGAGCTCGGAGACCCGCGCGTGGCGCTTGTCGGCGTCCGGCTCGATGCCATGGACGCGCATGGGCTCGCCGATGATGTCGCCGATCTTCATCCTCGGATTCAGCGAACTGTAAGGATCCTGGAATATGACCTGGATCTTCTGGCGAAGGGCCATCAATTCGC
>JADFPK010000105.1 GCA_022562375.1 Pseudomonadota bacterium | reverse complement strand
CCATCACCGGCGGTACGCCTACTTTCTCGCCCTCGGGATTGACGATCTGGACCGCCGCGTTGTGTTGCATGGCGTTACCGAAACCGGGCCCCGTCGAGACCAGGGATGTCGTCAGGCCCGGGGTGTATTTCTCGCACGCCCCGAGACCGAGGAGGAGCGCAAGCCCCAGGATCAATCGAAATGGCTTCATCATAGACCTCGCCTGCCTCTCCTGATTCATTTGATGATGTGCCCGTAGGGACCGCTGATGCCGCCGGCGCCCGGGGCGCCGCTCATGCCCATGCCCGCCTGGGGCATGCCCGATCCGGGGGCGTCGATACGGCCGTGGAAAAAGAGATCGACGTCGCTTGGCGGTTTGTAGAGATCCGATGCCCCGATCAGCGTGCCCGCCTTCGCCGGTTTCACGATATAGGGCGTGACCAGGATCATGAGCTCGGTCTCGGAGCGGGTAAAGCTGGTGCTCCTGAACAGGGCGCCGATGACCGGCAGATCGCCGAGCCACGGGAACTGGTCGATGGCGTTCGAGTAATTGTTCTCCAACAGGCCGGCGATGACGAAGCTTTGCCCGTCGCCGAGCTCGATCGTCGTCGACGCCCGGCGCGTGACCAGCGAAGGCACGTTGGTATTGCCGATGAGGACGACCTTCGCGAGCGGGTCGATGGCGCTTACCTCGGGGACGACCACGAGGCTGATGCGGCCGTTCTCCAGCACCGTCGGCGTGAACGCCAGGCTGACGCCGAACTCCTTGAACTCGACCGTGATCGAATGCTGCCCGGCAGTGCCTTCGACGTCCTCCAGCACCGGGATCGGGAACTCGCCGCCGGCAAGGAAAGTCGCCGTTTCGCCCGAGAGCGCCATGAGGTTGGGCTCGGCCAGGGTCTTGACCGCGCCTTTCTCCTCCAGGGCATCGAAGATCAGGGCGAAGCTGCTGGTCGGGTTGAAAAGGGCGGAGATGAACTTGGTGGCATCCGTGAAGGCGGTGCCGCCGTTGATGATGTCAAGGGCAGTGCCCACTGTGGCCGGCCGCAGGCCGGTGGAGATGGTGAAGCTATCGCCGAACCTCGCCGCCAGGTTCAATCCCAATTCCTTGGACGCCGTGCGCTTGATCTCGGCGAAGCGCACCGCCAGCATCACCTGCTGGGAGCCCTTCAGCGTCAGCATGTTGACGATCTGTTTCGGCGCGAACCGTTCGGCGATCGCCAGCACCTGGGAAATCCTCTTGCCCTTCGACACCGTGCCGCTGAGGACGACCGAGTTGCCGACCGCGCGGACGCCGATCTTCTCGTTGGGCAGGAGCTCGAACAGCCGCTGCTTCAACCCCTCCACATCGTAGGTAATGACCAGGTCGAGAACCGCCAGCAACGCCCCCTCTTCGCCGTAGACCAGGAGGTTGGTCAGGCCGACCTCCTTGCCCAGGACGTAGATCTGCTTGGTCGTTATCGGCAGCACGTCGGCGATCTTGGGATTGCCGATCGAGAGATCGGTGTAGGGAACGTTCAGCCGAAGAATCTGCGATTTGTTCAACGGGACGATGAACTCGCCGGCGTGACCCGGGGTCAGGATTTCCACCGTCACCGCCGGTTGCGCCAGACTCCGAAAGGTAAGGACACCCACCAGGAGCACGACGACCCCGAACCCCAGCAGCAAAGACCGCGCAGCTTTATTTAAAGGAACCATAGTAGCCACCCCCGTTGGGCACAGTTCATATTTTATATTCTCAGCACGTTTACTTCCTAGGCGGTTCGGTCACAGATGAACCGCCTAGCGCACGGAAGTCAATGTATAATTCGTCAGCTCGAAACTTGAGTCCTTCCCTACTTCTACTCCCGATGATTTACCGCTTAGCTGAAATGCTTGCCGCGAATGGAGGGTTAAGGCCGCAAGTTCACCGGCGCCGAACCCTGGCTGAGCGCCGAATGGGCGTCTTCCCTCGGCACCTGCTCGGTGGTCCGCGCCAGCCCGCGAATGATCTTCACCGAAGTAAATCGGTTGACCACTTTCTTCTTCCTCTTCCGGGGCTTCGGCTCCGGCGGCAACGCGCGCACGATCATCGATGTCGATGACGAGCCATCGGTCGCCGGCTCCGGGGTGGCGGCGATCGGCTGGATGATCTGCGGCGACGGCGAGGCGTTGATCTCGCCGATCCTGAGGTCCGTCAGGGTGATCGTCTGGCGCTCCGTCGGCGCCGCGTTGGAGATGCTGCGCAGCATGAAGGACAGCTGCCCGACGCGCTGGGCCAGGGCGATCTTCTGGGCCTGGACCGGGGTAACCTCGATGGTGGCGGCCTTGGCCACTCTCGGCTTGCCCTCGACATCCTCGACCTTCTGGTCCATTCCCAGGATCTTGACGTTCTGCAACAAGATGTCGGTGATCAGCCTGCCGGCATCGTCGCGGGTGAGCAGGATATCGACCTTGTCGCCCGGCATCACGAAACCGGCGACGCCCGAGGTGTCGTTGATGCGGATCGTCACCGCGCGCATGTTCTTTTCGAGGATGGTCGACAGGGTCGCCTTTTCGCCGAAGCCCGACACCTTGCCGGGCAGGATCGGCTCGCCCGGCGAAATCGGCCGGAGCACGACTCTCTCTTCTCCCTTGCCGAAAAGTTCGTCCACCGTCTTGAAAGCGCCGGTCGGAACGCTGTCCAACGGCCACCTGATCTCACGGACGTGCTCGCCGGCGATCCTGTTGCCGTAAGCCAGCTTCGCGCGGGAGACGACGACCGTTGTCAGGGGGAGGGTCGGCCTCTCGACGGCGACGGGCTGCACCTGGCTCTCGAGCCAGTCCCGTGCCAAAAAGACCGCGACGGCCCCTAAGGCCAACGCCAGTCCCAGCATGATCATTGCGCGTGCCCTCATGACCTAATACTCCCAATTGTCGAAGCGCGGGCTCCGTCCGCCCTTCGAATTGTGCCTGCCGCGAGTGCGATCCCTCGGCCAATCCCCCCTACGTTTTTATGATGAGCCAAGCCAGCATTGTGGAAGATAGCTGGTTAAGGAATTGCTAACAAGTGAAACCTTAATGGCATTACTCTCCCGGCGCGGGAGCTTCGCAACGGCAGGGAATCGCTCCGCCGCCGTCGGCCATCCCCATCCGCCCGATGACCGCGGGCATCCTCAAGCTACCACAACTTTCCGCTGCTAGGGTCCAATTGTCTTCGGCTTCCAATTGTCGGCCTGGGTGGGCCGGAGAAGACCGCCGCCGGCCCGGTGCCTTTGCGCGAAGTCCAGTTGAATATCAAGCACTTGTTTTGCAAAGCTAAAGCTGGGATTAAAGTGGCGTTAACCACGTCCGTGAACCGTTCCTTAATCAGTTTCGTGAGATAAAGGTTTAGGCTGCGTGCAATGGCGCGGAACCGCTTGGCGCGAACGCCAATAACCCATTGGAGGTCAATGATGAAAGCACTCCCGCTTGCCATCCTGTTATTGGCTTTGTGGCACCCGAGCGTCTCGGCGGAACCCACCCAGCCGGCGCCGGCGAACGGTGAAGCCATGGGACTCAACGTCCTCGACGCCGACCCGCTGGCCGAGGATCGCGCCCGGGCCGAGCAGGGCGACGTCGACGCCCAATACAATCTTGGTCACGCCTACGCCACCGGCAAGGATATCGAACGGGACCGCTCCCAGGCCATCAAGTGGTACGCCGCCGCCGCCAAGGCGGGGCATCTGGAGGCCCAATATGCGCTGGGCTCGCTATTTCAGCACGGTTGGAAGGGCATTCCGCCCAACCACCGCGAAGCCGCCAACTGGTTCAAGCAAGCCGCCGAGAAGGGCCATGTGAAGGCACAGTGGCAGCTCAGCCTGCTCTACGAGAACGGCAAGGGCATCAAGAAAAGCATCGTCGAAGCCTACAAGTGGAGCACCATCGCCGTCCACGGCGCCGGGCGGGACAGCGACCTCTGGCGCAACGGATCGCCGCGGATTTATCGGCTGAGGTGGCAAATCCCGGGCAACCAGTTCCCCCGGGTCGAGAAGTCGGTCATGGCCCAGCAGGCCAGGATGGCGAAGGCGCTAGAGAACGGACAGGCGAAGGCGCTAGAGAACGGACAGGTGAAGGCGCTAGAGAACGGACAGGCCAGGCCGTAACAGCCGCAAGACCGCGAGCCATCCCGCCGCCGGTAAACCGCCGGACAATCTCACCGCCAGCATTTCGCTTTCGCCCCGGCGCCGGTCAACGCCGGGGCGCGCTTTTGGGGCCGGCGCGCGCCACCTGCCTCCGCCGGCCCGCTCTCCTAAATTAGGCGCTATGGCGCGCCGATGACCTGGTAAAGCCGGAAGTTACCCGCCAACTCCGCCGGCAACGCCACCCGGCCGAGCCACTCTGGCGGCTGGCCCGCCGCCAAACGCCGGTAGAGCGTCGCCCGGGCGCCCCCGGGGTTGGAGAAATACGTCCGCTCGGGCACGCTCGGGCACAACAGGATCAGATCGATGCCGCGCGCCTCGATCAGCCGCCGGCTTTCACTCTCGGCGCCTACCGTGAGGATGCGATGGGCGTCGAATATGCCGGGGTTGCGGTGATAGGGCGTGGCGATGACGGCGTGGCGGGTCCGGTAAAGAAGCTCCGGCCCGTAATCGACGGTCGCGAGGATGGTGTGCCGCCGCCGGCCGAAGCCACCGGGCCGGTCGAGATACGCCGCCATGTCCTTCAACCGGCAGATCACCCCACCGCTCCCCTTGGCGGCGGCGGACACCCCGGCAACGGCGGGAATGCCTTGGTACAGTACCAGCCCCGCGGCGGAGAAGCCGAACAGCAAACCGACTGTCACCAGGGCGCGCGCCAACGCCCCACCCAAGGTGTCCTGGTCGAGACGGCGCCGGGCGCGGACAACGAGCGTCACGATCACCAGACCCATCAGTATCTCGGGGAACGTCGCCAGCCGCACCTGCAATACCGCCGGCGGCAGATAGATGGCGAGCGCCAGCCCGACATAGAGCCACGCCAGCCAGAGGGATCGGGCGCGCTCGCGCACCAGCAACGTGAGGAGAAAGGGAAGGCAAACGAGCGCCGTCCCCAGATAGTACAGAAGCAGCCCGGCGTTGCGGGCGTCGGTCGGCAGCAGCGGCTGACTCTCGACGATCTTGTCGAACCAGATCGGAAAGATCCGGGGATCGATGTCGACCATCGGCCCGGAGAAGAATTTCGGAAACAAAAGGTACAGCAACCCGCCCGCCGTGGCGGCGCCGATGACCGTGATCACCAGCCGCCCGGTGATGCCGCGGGTCCGCCGCCCATCAGGCCCCTCGATCAACCGGGCGGCGCTCCAGAAGCCTAGCGCCAGCAGGGTAACGGTGACATGAACGATGGAGAGCCGATCGTGTTCCTCGGTCAAGATCGCCGCCAGCGGCCGCTCGGCGAGCAGCGCCAGCGCGACCGTCACCGCCAAGCCGATGGCGAAGCTCCGATTCTTCAAGGCGCCGGCGGCGCCATGGAGCACCCAGGCCACTGTCATCGCCGCGAAGGCGGCAAGCAGGGCGAGGAGGAACTCGGAACCGACCCAAATGCCGAGACCCGTCACCGCCCCGGCGGCCAAGGCGAGGCCGGCATGGAACGGCTTCAGCAGCATGCGCGCCGTCAGGCCGAAGGAGACGACGAAGATCAGCAGAAGCAGCATGTGGTGGTCGGCCCGGCCCGGCAGGGAGTAGTCCATCACCGCCGGCTGGACGAGGAACGCGATGATGGCGAGATAGCGGCCGGAGCGCCCGAAGAAGGGCTCGCCCGCCCAGACGAAGGCGGCGCCGGTAAACGCCCACAGCAGCGGCGAGACGGCCGCGCCGGCGATGAACAGCGCGTCCCTGAAGCCGGTGACGGGCGTCAAGACCCAGGCGCCGGCCAGCAGCAGGACATCGAGCGGCCGGGTCCAATGCAGGACGTCGCCATAGGGGGCGTTGGCGCGCGCCACCGTGACGTCGTACCAGGCCCCGGTCTCCTGCAGCCCGGCGACGCGCACCAGACGCATGTAGCCGTCGGTGCCGAGAAGCTCGCCATCGAACACCTGCGGCACCTTCGCTACGGCGAGGACGGCCTGCACCGCGAGGCAGAGGCCGAAGATCAGGAGGTAGGGAACGGCCTGCCCCCAGCCGCGTCCCCCGGTCGACTCGTCACGGGTCATATCGCTCTAATACTTACTTTCATAGAAGGACGATACATACGATCGTTTTTCGCGGCCTCCGGGGTGGAAGCGTCGCGCGCGCGTGTCAAGTCCGGTCGCTTACGACCGGGCGCGCACCCCCCGGCGCGGCGGCGGCCGGTCCCAGCAGGAGGCCGGCGAACTTCCAGATGAGCCAAGTGCCGGCGATGCCTGCGTAACCGTCGATGGCGTAGTGCCAGCCGAGATGGACCGATCCGATGAAGATGATCACGGCATAAGCGGTCAACACGATGCCGGGGACGGGAC
>JADFPK010000104.1 GCA_022562375.1 Pseudomonadota bacterium | reverse complement strand
GCGTCGGTGCGGACTGGGACGAAAACACGTAACCGGTGCCGAGCCGCGTATAGAGCGGCACGTTCCACGACCAGCCGGCGCCAAGGGCGTGGCTGGTGGTGAAGGCCGCGATCTTGCCATCGTCGGGATGGGGGATCTGCAGCGCCAGCGCCCGGTCGCAGAGCAGCCAGTCGCCGTAGGGGATGAAGGGCTCGCCCAGCGCTTCCTTGATGATGAAGCCCCGAAATCCGGTGCAATCGATGACGAACTCGATCGGGTGCTCGCCCCGCTCCCTGAGCTTGAGCGAGGTGACGAAGCCGCGCTCATCGAGCCTCACCTCGTCGACGTCGTCGCGTATGTGGGTGACGCCGAGGCCGGTGGCGTAATCGGTGAGGAAGTCCGCCAGCAGCTTGGCGTCCATGTGATAGGCATAGGGAATGAAGCCCCTATAGTCCTTCGAATCGAAGGCGCGCGGCGCCTTATACTGCTCGATCATCGCCAGGCTCGGCACCACCGAGTGGATGAAGGAAGGCTGACCTCCCCGCTTGGCGTACTTGTTGTAGTAATAGGAGATGTGATGGCCGTAGTGATAGCCCGGCGCCTCGAAGGGGTGATAGAACGTCGTCCCGTCGCCGTTCTTATCGACGTTCCAGTCGACGAAGCGCACCGCCGCCTTGAACGAGCCGTTGCAGCGCTTGATGAAGTCCTTCTCGTCGATCTTCAGGTAATCGAGGGTGACCTTCATCGAGAACGTCGTCGCCTCGCCGACGCCGACCGTCGGGATGGAAGGCGATTCGATGAGGGTGATGGCGACGTCGGGCCCGTCATTGCGCCGATTCAGCGCGGCGCTCAGGATCGACGCCGCCAGCCAGCCGGCCGACCCGCCGCCGACGATGGTGATGCTCTCGACACGGTTGCTCATACGCTCTCCCCGCTCCCTCGTTTTTGTCGCTTTCTTGCCGCCCCCGGCGCCGCCCGCCGACCCCCCGTTATCGCCCATTCGGCCCCGTTGTCAAGGACCGCCGGGAAGTCCTGCGATGGCGGTTCGGATGGCTCTAAAGCTGGCGTCGCGGGGGCATGGGCCGGCGCCGCCGGGGGCTAATCGGCGCCGCGGATCCAGCCGCCGCCCATGACCCTGGTGCCGTCATAGAAGACGCAGGCCTGGCCCGGCGCGACGCCGTGCTCGGGCTCATCCAGCACCACCTCCGCCGTGCCCTCGGGCCCGCCATGGAGCAGGGCCGCCACCGGGTCTTGCGCCGAGCGCAGCTTGACGGCGCAGGCGAAGCCGGCCTCGGGCAGCGCGCCGTCACCCAGCCAGTTGACGCCGTAAAGCGCCACCCGGGTCTTGGCCAGCGCCGCCCTCGGCCCGACGACGACGCGGCGGCTCTCGGGCTCGAGCCTGACGACATAGAGCGCATCGCCGCCGCCGACGCCAAGACCCCGGCGCTGGCCGACGGTGTAGCGGCTGATGCCGTCATGGCGCCCCAGCACGGCGCCGCTAAGATCGACGATCTCGCCCGGTAGCACGGCGTCCGGCCGAAGCTTGTCGATGACGGCGGCATAATCGCCGTCGGGAACGAAACAGATGTCCTGGCTGTCGGGCTTCTCGGCGACGGCGAGGCCGAAGCGTTCGGCCAGTTCCCGGGTCGCCGACTTGCTCGCCATGGCGCCAAGCGGGAAGCGCAACAGATCGAGCTGCGCCCCGGTGGTGGTGAAGAGGAAATAGCTCTGGTCCCTGGCCGGATCGGCGGCGCGGTGGAGCTCGGGCCCCGCCGGGCCGATCTCGCGCCGCACGTAATGCCCGGTCGCCAGCGCGTCGGCGCCGAGGTCGCGCGCGGTGGCCAGGAGATCGCGGAACTTGACGGTCTGGTTGCAGCGGATGCAAGGGATCGGGGTCTCGCCGCGGAGATAGGCATCGGCGAAATCGTCGATGACCTCGGCGCGGAAGCGGGATTGGTAATCGAGCACGTAATGGGGGATGGAGAGCCGCTCCGCCACCTGCCGAGCATCGTAGACGTCCTCGCCGGCGCAGCACGCCCCGGGCCTGGCGCGCGCGGCGCCGTAATCGTAAAGCTGCAAGGTGATGCCGATGACCTCGTAGCCCTGCTCGACCAGCAGCGCGGCGGTCACGGAAGAATCGACGCCGCCCGACATGGCGACGACGACGCGGGTGTCGGCGGGGGCCTTGGCGATGCCGAGCGAATTGAAAACCGAACGGTGAGCCATCGGCCGGGCCTCGCGGTCGGCGGTGGCGGGCGCGGTCAGGGTCGGGGAATCCGGCGGCATCGAAGAGGCCTCGTTGGCGGTCATGTCACGGGTCGAGATCATGGAGCGAATATAGGCCGTCCCGGCCGCCTTGCAACCATCGGCGCCGGCGCGGTGCCCTCTCCGGCATCCGGTGCCACCAAATGGCGTCAAGGAGGCCCAAGAGGGCTTGCAAAGCGGCCAAAAGACCCCATCTGGCAGGGCTCGGCCCCATCGCCGAAAGCCCGTCGAAAGGAGGTGCGTCATGACCAGATACGGAAAATTCGAGGATCACCGCTCCTTTCGAACCGATGAGCAAACGCCGCGCTTCGTTCCCCTCGGAAACGCGGGTCAAACGCGGTACGCGCATCGTCCACGGCGATAAGGAACTGATCGAGAAGCTGGGCAGAAACGACCCCTGCCCCTGCGGCTCCGGGCGTAAATTTCAAACGCTGCTGCATGCGGAAAAAGCGCTTCGACGGCGCCAACCGGGATTACTACTTTTAGGGACTGAGACCCCGATCCCATCCCCGACAAGCCGGGCCCGGCCACCTTGCAACCACCGCCGCCGGCGCCCTCAGCCGGCGGCGAGGCCCATGTCCCAGAACGCGGCCTCGAGCACCGTCGCCTGGCGGAAGGTGGCGGCGAGGTTCGGGAAGCGCCCTTCACGCGCCTCGGCCCCGGCGCCGATGCCGGCGCGCGCCAGCGCCAGACGGTCGAGCCGGGCGGCCTCGCCGCGCGCCAGCTCTTGATACGCCTCCCCGGCGTACATCTCGATCCATTCGCCATAGGGGTTGCCCTCGATCCGGGTGTCCGCATCGGCCTTGAGGTTGGCGCCGATCTCGGCGTAGCCGATGACGCAAGGGGCCAGCGCCACCTGGAGATCGAGGATATCCCCGCTCGTCCCCCGCTCCAGCACGTAGCGGGTATAGGCCATGGTCTCGGGCGCTTCCGGCACCGCCGCCATCGCAGCCTCGGTCCATCCCCAGCCCGAGCAGAACTTGACATGCAGCCCCATCTCGACATCGACGATGGAAGTGAGCATGGCGGCGGCCTCGCGCATATCGGCGAGGGTGTCCGCCTTATAGGCGCCAAGCGCATAGGCCCGGGCGAGATGGATGAGGAAGAGGTAATCCTGGCCGAGATAGTGGCGGAAGCAGGCCTCGGGCAGGGTGCCGTCGGCCAGGCGCTTGACGAAGGCGTGCCCGACATAGGCCCGCCAATCATCATTGCACGCCGCCTTGAGCCGGGCGAAGAGAGAGGTTTCGGAATAGAGCACTGGTATTTCTAATCATCGAGCAGGAAGTTGTGGGTGTCCGCCGGCAGCGTCACCGTCAGGCCGTCGAGCTCCTCGCACATGATGATCTGGCAACCGAGCCGGGAGGTCTTGGTCAGGCAGAAGGCGAGGTCGAGCATGTCCTCCTCGTCCTCGGAAGGCTCCGCCAGGCGCTCGTAATCCTCGAGCTTGACGACGACATGACAGGTCGAACACGACAGCGAGCCCTCGCACGCCCCTTCGATGTCGATGTCGTTGTCATGGGCGATCTCGAGGACGGAGAGCCCGACCGGGGCCTCGACCTCGTGACGGTTGCCGTCGGCATCGATGAAGGTCATCCTCGGCATCGAAAACCGCTCCGCTATCCGTGCCGTCTTTCGACCACCGCGATCATTCGGCGGCCTGGCCCTGGGGGTCCGATTCGCGCAGCTTGGCGACCTCCCTCGCCACCTCTTCGATGACGAAGTCGATTTCCGCTTCGGTGGTGAAGCGGCCGGGGCTGAAACGGATCGACGCATGGGCCAGCCGGTCCTCGACGCCAAGCGCCTTGAGCACGAAGGAAGGCTCGAGCGACGCCGAGGTGCAGGCCGATCCGGAGGAGACGGCCACGGCCTTGAGGGACGCCATCAGGGCTTCGGCATCGACATGGCCGAAGCTCAAATTCAGGTTGCCGGGGATACGCGTCATGGCATCGCCGTTGAGCGCGACGCCCGGGAGCCTCTTGGTGATGCCGTCATAGAGCCTGTCCCTCAGCGCGCTGATGCGCTTCGCCTCATCGGCCATCTCCAGCCGGGCAAGCCGGCAGGCCTCGCCGAAGCCGACGCAAAGCGGCGCCGGCAAGGTGCCTGAACGAAAGCCCCGCTCCTGCCCGCCGCCGTCGAAAAGCGGCGTCAGGCGCACCCGCGGGCGCCGGCGCACATAGAGCGCGCCGATGCCCTTCGGCCCGTAAACCTTGTGCGCCGTGAGACTCATCAGATCGATGCCCATCTCGTTGACGTCGACGGCGATCCTGCCGATCGCCTGGGCGGCATCGGTGTGGAAGAAGGCGCCGTGTTCGCGGCAAAGCGCGCCGATCTCGGCGAGCGGCTGGATGACGCCGATCTCGTTGTTCACCGCCATGATCGAGACCAGCGCCGTCCGCTCGGTGAAGGCGCGGGAAAGTTCGCCGAGATCGATAAGGCCGTTCCGCCGCACCGGCAGGTAGGTAACCTCGAACCCCTCCCGCTCGAGCGTCCGGCAGCTCTCGAGCACGCATTTGTGCTCGGTGACGCAGGTGATCACATGGTCCTTCCTGGCCTTGTAGAAATGGCCCACGCCCTTGATCGCCAGGTTGTTCGACTCGGTCGCGCCCGAGGTGAAGATCACCTCCTTGGGGTCGGCGCCGATGATCGCGGCGATCTGCTCCCGCGCCACCTCCACCGCCTCTTCCGCTTCCCAGCCGAAGGCGTGGCTGCGCGAATGGGGATTGCCGAACTTCTCCGAGAGATAAGGGAGCATGGCGTCAAGCACCCGCCCGTCCACCGGCGTAGTTGCCTGATAGTCGAGATAAACCGGCGTCTTGACCGCTTCCGTTCCGGCGCGGGGCTGTTCGGTCATGGCCGCATCCCGCTCTCTCAGGCCGCCGGCGCAGCGGCGACCGCCGCCGCCCCGGCGCGGGCATGAAGGGCGCGCCAAGCCTCGATCAATTGGTCGATATCGCCGGCGCGGCTCCGCCAGCCGAGGCTGACGCGGATGGCGCTCGACGCCTCCGCCTCGGTCGCGCCCATGGCCTTCAACACGTGGGAGACGCCGACCTTGCCCGAAGAGCAGGCGGCGCCGGCGCTGACCGCGACGCCGGCGAGATCGAGCGCCATCACCTGGGTCTCACTGGCGACCCCCGGCATGGTGAAGCACGAGGTATTCCCAAGGCGCTCGGCGCCGGCGCCGAACACCTTTGCCGCCGGCGCGCAGGCGCCGATGCGCGCCTCCAGATCGTCGCGCCAAGCGGCGAGGTGGGCCTGATCGGCAATGTCCCGACGGGCGAGATCGCAGGCGGCGCCGAAACCGGCGATGGCGGCGACGTTCTCCGTGCCCGCCCGAAAGCCCCGTTCCTGGCCGCCGCCGAGCTGCGCCGGCACGACCGTCACGCCGCCCCGCGCCACCAGCGCCCCGGCGCCCTGGGGCCCGCCCATCTTGTGGGCCGAAAGGGTCAGAAGGTCGGCGCCAAGCGACGCCATGTCGATGGCGATCCGGCCCGGCGCCTGGACCGCGTCGCAATGCAAGAGTGCGCCGTTGGCGTGGGCGATCTCGGCCGCCGCCGCCACCGGGCCGATGACGCCGGTCTCGTTGTTCGCCAACATCACCGATACCAGCGCCGCCGGCGGCGAATTCAGGTTTTCCTGGGGCGGGTTTTCCTGGAGAATGCGTTCCAGGGCCTCGAGATCGAGGACGCCGTGGCCGTCGACCGGCGCGATGGTGGCCATTCGCGCGGCGCCAAGCACGGAATCATGCTCGGCCGCCGAGACGACGATGCCGGCGCCATCGAACGAGCCAAGCGCCAGGTTGTTGGCCTCGGTGCCGCCCGAGGTGAAGATGACCTCGTTCGCCTCGGCGCCGACGAGGGACGCCACTTGCCTCCGGGCCTCCTCGATGACGCGCCGGGCCAGGCGGCCGAAGCGATGCACGGACGAAGGGTTGCCGGTGATCGCCAAAGCCTCATTCATGGCATCGCCGACGGCGGGCCGGAGCGGCGCCGTTGCGTTGTAATCCATGTAAACGGCGTGTTTCATGCCGGCGGAGGCGACTCGACTATTCCGCGGCCATCAAGGCCTTGCGGTAAATCACGCCGGACATGCCAAGGACGCGCTTCTCGCAGACATCATCGAGGGTCACCGAGGAGAGGAACAGGTGGATGTGATTGCCGAGTTCCTCCCAGAGATCGTGGGTCATGCACCGGCTGGTGTCCCCGGTACAGCCCTTCGGCGATCCCGGCATGCAGCGGGTCGCCCGGATCGGCTCGTCGACG
>JADFPK010000103.1 GCA_022562375.1 Pseudomonadota bacterium | reverse complement strand
AGGAACCTGCCGCCGTGATGGCGGGCATAGAGCCAGTTGAAAAGAGCGGTCCGCGCCCCGCCTATGTGCAGTATGCCGGTCGGCGATGGAGCGAAGCGGGTGATGACGGTCATGGTTTCGTGCGCGCCCGGAGATTGCTAAAGTGTCGGACCGTTGCCCGGTGTAGCATATCCGCGACGGCGATTCAGCAGGGGTGTTCGCGCCATGGTCGGCGGCTTCGTTCGCCAAGGCCTCGATCGGTTTTTCGTCGCATCCGCCGAAGCGGCGTTTATCCTGCCCACGCTTGCGGGCTGGGTCCGGGAGACCTTGGCCGCCGAGCGCGAACGCTGGCCACTGTGGCTGCCCGTCGGCGTCGGCATCGGCACCGCCATTTATTTCACGCTTACCCATGAGCCTCCCCTGTGGTTGGGACTGGCCGGCATGGCCCTTGCGCTTGCCTTGGTCATCGAAGGCCTCAGGCGCCGGCCGGCCTTGGTGCTGGTGGGCCTGGCGATTGGCGCCGTCGGGCTTGGTTTCACCGGCGCCAAAACCAGGACGCTTTTGGTCGACGCCCCGGTGTTGGCGGCCCGGACCGGCCCGGCGATGGTGTCGGGACAGGTCATCGAGGTCGAACCGAAACCGGGCGGCCCGAGGATCACCCTCGCCGATGTCCGGGTGAGGCGGCTCGGCGCCGATGAAACACCGGGCCGGGTGCGCATTCGGTTGCGCGACAGCCAGGGCCGGGTGGCGCCCGGCGATTGGATTTCCATCGCCGCGATATTGATGCCGCCGCCGGCGCCCTCGGCGCCGGGCGCCTTCGATTTTCCCCGTCACGCCTTCTTCAAGGGGCTCGGCGCGGTCGGCTTTGCCGTCGGACGCGTCAAGCACGCCGAGGCGCCGGAGGGAAAGGATGAGGGCTCGTTCGCCCTTTGGCTCTCCAACCTGCGTCAGCGCATCTATGCGCGCATCACCCAGAGCCTCGGCGGCACCATTGGCGCGGTGGCGGCGGCATTGATGACCGGCATACGCGGCGCCATACCGGAAGAGGTGATGGAGGCCATGCGCGCCTCGGGCCTCGCCCATCTCCTCGCCATTTCCGGGCTGCATATCGGGCTCGTCACCGGCGTGCTGTTCTTCGCCATTCGCGGTCTGCTGGCGGCTTGCGAGCCCATCGCGCTGCGCTTCGCGATCAAGAAATGGGCGGCGTTCGGGGCGCTTCTCGGCGCCTTCGCCTATTTGCTGGTGACCGGCGCGACGGTGCCGACCCAGCGCGCCTTCCTCATGGCGGCGCTGGTGTTGTCCGCCGTCATGCTCGACCGGACGGCGATATCCATGCGCCTGGTGGCATGGGCGGCGCTGATCGTCCTGCTGCTCGCGCCCGAAAGCCTGCTCGGCGCCAGTTTCCAGATGTCCTTCGCCGCCGTGATCGCGCTGGTGGCGGGCTATGAAGCGGCGCGCGTGCCGTTCGGCCGGTGGCGGGCGAAGGGCGGATGGTGGCGTCTGGCCCTGATCTATCTCCTCGGCGTCGGTTTGACCACCTTGATCGCCGGCTCGGCGACGGCGCCGTTCGTGGTCTACCACTTCAACCGGTTCTCCGCCTTCGGGCTGGCGGCCAACCTTCTCGCCGTGCCGGTGACGGCGCTGTGGATCATGCCCTGGGCGACGGTGGCTTACATATTGATGCCGCTCGGTCTCGAAGCCGTGGCGTTGGCGCCGATGGGGTGGGGAATCGAGGCGGTGATCGCCATCGCCCGGGAGGTCGCCGGCTGGCCGGGATCGGTGACGCTGGTGCCGGCGATGCCGGTCGCGGGAATCGCCCTGGTGGCCGCCGGCGGGCTTTGGCTTTGCCTGTGGCAGCGGCGCTGGCGGTTGTTCGGCGTCCTCGCTATCGCCGCCGGGCTTGGCACCGTGCCGCTGGGGCGTCCGCCGGATATCCTGATCTCCGGCGACGGGCGATTGATGGCGGCGCGGACCGCCGATGGCGGGTTGATGTTGTCGAAAGGCCGGGGCAACCGCTTCGACCGGGAGAACTGGCTGCGCCTCGCCGGACTCAAGGCGGCCCGGCCCTGGCCCGAGGAGACCAGCGACGGCGGCCGGTTGCGCTGCGGCGGGCTCGGCTGCATCTACCGCGCCAACGGGCATGTCGTGGCGCTGGTCGATTCGCCGGCGGCGATCAATGAGGATTGCTGGATCGCCGACGTCGTCATCGCCCGGATCCCCATCCGCGGCGAGTGTCCGTCGGCCGGGACCGTCGTCGACCGCTTCGATCTCTGGCGCAACGGCGCCTACGCCTTGTGGCTCGAGGAGGGTCGGGTGCGCGCCGAAAGCGTGCGCGATACCAGGGGCGATCGCCCCTGGTCGCCGGCGAGGAAACCGCGGCGGGCGCGTAAACCCTGATCCCGGAACCGGCGAACCGGCGCCGGGCCATTGCCGGAAGTTCGTGATGTCGGCGGGATGAAGACGCCCGATGACGAATCACTTCGGCCCGTGTAACGACGTCGAAGCATCCTGACCCTGTTGCCCTATCCGTGGCCGCGCGGAAAGCCGCTACGCCATGCCATGGGGGCGCCCCAATCACCGGGGATCCCCACCTTGATCCGGTCCAGTGTCGGTGGCTGTTTCTCCGAGACGCGAGGTGAGAGACATTGTTTCGAAGTTATCCGCGATCGTAGGATTGCTACATCGGTTCGATCTCGGTTCTCATACTCGTTCATAGCCAGGAGGTTGCGATGCGCATGATGTTAAGGTGGACGGTTCCCGTGGAAAGGGGCAACCAGGCGATCAAGGATGGCTCACTCGTGAAGACGATTGAGTCATTGTTGGAGGAACTCAAGCCGGAGGCGGCTTATTTCTGGCCCGAAAACGGAGAACGCGCCGGGATGGTGGTGTTCGACATGGCCGATCCATCACAGATTCCCCAGATCGCCGAACCGCTTTTCTTGAGCGTCGATGCGGCGGTCGAGTTCGTACCGGTGATGAACGCGGACGATCTGAGAAGGGCCCTGGAGAAGGTCGCCTCCAAGGAATAACCCTGGCCGAACGGCTGTCAGGCGATGCCGTCTTGAAGGCCCGCTTCGGGTCAAATCCGGTGGTTCCGCGCGGTGGCTAAGAATCACTCACGTTTGAATCACTCTGGCACTGTTTCACCGGAGCCACCCAGTTCCGCCGGAAAATCTTTCAGTTTGGGGAGCCCGTCCTTCATGGGCAGAACCGTCTCTGCATAATTCACATGAACTCCAGGTTCGAACTTTAAACTCGGCAGCATAGCGGCGTAGACATCTATCAGCCCCCAAGGTGGATGGGCCGTCATAATATGACCTCCACATTTCGTGCAGTATTGCCGCTCGCTGACATCGGTTTTCTGGTATTTGCCGACGTGTTCTAAGCCCTTGGTAATTTTTACGGCATCGGGCTTCCATAAGGTGAAGGCATTCACCGGTCCCGCCGACCAGGAGCGGCAGGATTCACAGTGGCAATAGCCCATCCCTTCCGGCGCGCCACTCACCTCGACCTCGACTGCTCCGCAGAAACACCTTCCCTTATGGTTGTCGCTCATCGAAGCCTTCCTCCTAATCCGAAATTCCTCAAACAAAACATCTCAGGCTCCCTAGATAGGCCATGCGAGACATTCGCGGCGACGGTCAGACGCCGCCCTCGAACTTGAACGACACCTTGAGCCGGACGCGGAAGGCGGAGACCTTGCCGTCCTCGATGTGGATATCCTGTTCGACGACCTGGGCGATGCGCAGGTCGCGCAAAGTCTTTCCGGCCCGCTCGACGGCGGCGGTCGCCGCCTTCTCCCAGGACTCGGGGCTCGAGCCTACGAGCTCGATCACCTTGTAGACGCTCTCCGCCATGACATCCTCCTTACAAGTGTTATTTGTGTCTTTATTTGCTTCGCCGCCGCATCGGATACCATTTCAACCGGCATTTCCCAGATAAGCTCCAAGTTCGCGAAATCGTACTTCGATTCAGCCGCCGAGGGAACGGCATTCCCTCGGCATCCCACCAAACCACCATGATCCAGCGCCACACACCTTGATGGGTTTCCCGCACCAACGCGCTGGAAGCCGGTACGATCATGGCCGAGGCGGCTAATATCCGGGTTATGTCGTCTGAAACGAAGCAGAGGAGGCAGTGATGAGCGTTGAGGAGAGATTGCGCGAACTGGGGATCGAGCTTCCGGAACCTCCACCGCCGGTCGGCAATTACATCGGCGCGGTGACCGTCGGTAATCTGGTCTTCCTCTCGGGGCATGGCCCGCGTAGCGCCAGCGGCGAATACAGTAGCGGTAAGGTCGGCGGCGAATTGACGCCCGAGCAGGGACAGGAGGAAGCCCGCCAAGTCGGCCTCGACATGTTGGCGACCCTCAGAGCCGAAATCGGAGATCTCGATCGGGTGCGCCGCGTGGTCAAGGTGTTGGGCATGGTGAATGCGGCGCCGGACTTCCGAAACCACCCGAAAGTCATCGATGGCTTCTCCGATCTCATGGTCGAGGTCTTCGGCGAGAAGGGACGTGGCGCGCGATCGGCGGTCGGCATGGGTTCACTACCATTTCAGATCCCGGTGGAGGTCGAGATGATCGTCGAGATCGACTGAGCGCGCGATCCCATCGACCGGGCGCCAAAAAGGAAGCCCGCCAGAGCGGGGCCAATCGATGTGCCGAAAGGAAGTGATTACCGTATACCCTCAGAATGGGGGTCTAGAGCGGGCGCCGGAATGTCGGCTAATCGCCTTAATGCGGACATTCCAAAGTGGGTCACCCGAGGTCGGCTTTTAGCCGAGGCTGTTGAAGAACTCGATGCGGGAGGGTGCCGGCGCAACAATAGAATCGGTAATAGCCGGCGCACGAACCATTGTTTCCTAGGAGGGGGACGGGGCGATTCATTATTGCGCGTTCGGGCCTCAAAAAGAGTTCTTCAACAGCCTCAGCCAAGAACGGACATAAGCTACTTCGTCGGGTTCTGCTCAGCGTGCTTGGTTCGGATCGCCTTGGCGCGGGTCTCCAATTTCTTCGCCTCCTCGCCGCGTCCAATCTTACGCAGTAGAGCGGCATAGTTCTTGAGGCCGAGAACGAGGTCGGGGTGCTCCGGCCCCAGGGCCTTCTCATTGACAGTCAGCGCCCGCTTGTAAAGCGGCTCGGCCTTGGTGTACTTGCCCTGGGCGTGGTAGAGCCCCGCCAGGTTGTTGAGGCTGGTGGCCACGTCGGGGTGCTCCGGCCCCAGGGCCTTCTCAAAGATCGCCAGCGCCCGCTTGTAGAGGGGCTCGGCCTCGGCGTACTTGCCCTGGGCGCGGTAGAGCTCCGCCAGGTTGTTGAGGCTCTGGGCCACGTGGGGATGCTCCGGCCCCAGGGCCTTCTCCCGGATCGCCAGCGCCCGCTTGTAGAGCGGCTCGGCCTCGGCGTACTTGCCCTGGGTGCGGTAGAGCTCCGCCAGGTTGTTGAGGCTCGCGGCCACGTGGGGATGGTCCGGGCCCAGGACCTCTTCATTAATCGCCAGCGCCCGCTTGTAGAGGGGCTCGGCCTCGGCATATTTGCCCTGGGCCTGGTAGAGCTCCGCCAGGTTGTTGAGGCCCAGGGCCACTTGTGGATGCTCCGGCCCCAGGGCCTTCTCCCGGATCGCCAGCGCCCGCTTGTAGAGGGGCTCGGCCTCGGCGTACTTGCCCTGGTCGTGGTAGAGCTCCGCCAGGTTGTTGAGGCTCGTGGCCACATGGGGACGCTCTGGCCCAAGGGCCTTCTCCACTATCCCCAGCGACCGCTTGTAAAGCGGCTCGGCTTCGGCGTATCTGCCCTGGGCGGAATATACCTCCGCCAGGTTGTTGAGGCTTCCCGCCAGGCGGAGATGCTGCGGCCCCAAGACCTTCTCAAAGATCGCCAGAGAGCGCTGGAATAGTGGTTCGGCCTCGTTGTACCTGCCCTGCCTGTTGTAGAGCCCCGCCAGCCTGTTCAGGCTCACGGCCAGGCGGTGGGCTTCCGGCTCGAACTTTTCGGCCTCCTTGAGGGCGGCCTTCAGCTGTTTCTCCGCCTCCGCGTATTGACTTTGACGATAGGCCTTTGCTCCGGCGGCCATATGGGTTTCCCAAGGGCCTCCCTGGGCAAAAGCGTGCAGTGGCGAGAGCAGTGCCAGACACCACAGGGCCAGGGCAATAGCAATTGGTCTGAGCAAGGTTGACGCCTTTCTTTGATCAACCATACCTGTTTTAGACACCCAAAAGGACAGTTTTGGTAAGAGGCTTATGTCCGCTTATGGCTGATACTGTTGATAAAGTCGGTCGGAGACGGCGTTCGATGGCCACTTTTTCTAAAAGCGGACTTTTGGCTTCCGCCTCCGGTTGATACCGGGGCGGTTTTTGTCTTTTTGGTCAGTGTTTTTGGCGTTCCGGCATGACGATCACGCTGCATTCGGGATGGGGGGCGGTGGTATGGCGGCGAGCTTGGCCAGACGTCTCAGGTTCTGAACGGTTGCCGCCAAGAGGAACTCGTCGTTGGCGCCGGAGAACCCCCTGAGCCTGAGGCGCTCGAAGCCCA
>JADFPK010000102.1 GCA_022562375.1 Pseudomonadota bacterium | reverse complement strand
CTTGTCGCCTTGACCGAAGGGCTGATAGAGCAGGATCATCAGGCCGGCGATCAGGTTGGAGACCGCGTCGCGCAGGGCGAAACCAAGGGCGAAGCCGGTCAGGCCCAGGCCGGCGACCAGCGCCGACACATTCATCCCCATGGTGCCGAGGCCGGAGATCAGGCCGATGACGATCAGCACATAGCGCAACGTCTCGCCGGCCAGCATGATCAGCGGACGCTTGTCGGCCGTGACCCGCGCCCCCATACGGCGCAGCAGCTTGCGCCCCACCGCGGCGGCGATATAAAAGGCGACGATGACGACCAGCCCGGCGAAGATGTCGGGCAACGCGCCATAGAACGATTCGATGAACGGGGTGAGGAACTGGCTGGCTTGATCTATCTGCTCGTCCATCGGCTCAAAGGAGAATTTGGGGGTGAAAACGCAATTCGACCGCGATCCCCCATTTAACGCCATTTGGAAGGCGAGCACTACGAATTTAGAGAACGGCCGCCTAAACGCAGGCCCCGCCCGGCTAAAATTTCGCCAACGGGTCGGCGGGATTTCAAGCCGGGACACACCCGGCCGGCTTGCGCGCGTGCGCCGGGCCGGTGGTCGTGTTAGGCTTCGGGGATGGACGGGAACATCGCAATCATCGTCGGCGTCGCCGCGCTTGCCTTGCTCATCGCCGGCGTCCTCGCCGGCGTCGTGCTTTCGCGCCGCGGAGGGGTGCTCGGCCGCCTCAGCCAACTGGCCGAGGGACAGGCGGCGGCGCAGAATCAGATCTCCGAACGCCTGCAGGCCCAGGAACGGGCATTGGCCAAGCTGCTCGAGGAACGTCTCACGGATGTCTCCAAGCGGCTCACCGAGGGGCTCGATCAGACCACCACCCGGACGGTGAAGACGATGACCGATATCCAGAAGCGGCTCGCCGTCATCGACGCCGCGCAGAAGAACATCGGCGAGCTTTCGGCCCAGATGGTGAGCCTCCAGGACATCCTCGCCAACAAGCAGGCGCGCGGCGCCTTTGGCGAGATCCAGTTGCGCGACCTGGTGCAGAACGCCCTGCCGCCCTCGGCCTACGCGTTCCAGGCCCCGATCGGCGACGGCAAGCGGGTCGACTGCCTGTTGAAGCTTCCCAACCCGCCGGGCCCGATCGCCATCGACGCCAAGTTCCCGCTCGAGAGCTATCACGCGTTGCGCCGGGGCGGCGACGAAAGCGCCCGCGCCCGCGCCGCAAAGGCGTTCTCCGACGCCATTCTCAAGCATGTGCGCGACATCGCCGAGAAATACATCGTGCCCGGCGAGACCGCCGAATCGGCGCTGATGTTCCTGCCGTCGGAAGCCGTCTATGCCGAGCTTCACGCCAACTTCCCCGGCACCGTCGAGAAGTCCTACCGCGCCCGGGTGTGGATCGTCTCGCCGACGACGATGATGGCGACGCTGAATACGGTGCGCGCGGTGCTCAAGGATGCGCGCATGCGCGAACAGGCCGACGTCATCCAAGCCGAGGTCCAGATCATGATGGGCGACGTCGGACGCCTCGATAATCGGGTCGCCAACCTGAAGAAGCATTTCGAGTTAGCCTCCAGGGACGTCGGGGAGATCCACACCTCGGCGCAAAAGATCACCAAGCGGGGGCAAAGGATCGAGGAGATCGAGGTCGGCGAGGGCGCTCCCGAGGCCGGCCCGGTGGAGGAACTGGAGACCCCCAAGCCCCGCGTCATCTCGGCCAGCGGCAAGTAGGCCCGCCGTCATAGAGGGCCGGCAAGGTCATGGACTCATTAACTGGTGTTGCGAGTGGCGATGTCCGCTCCGAGGTCCACACCGGTCAACCGTAACGAACTAGCCGAACTACCGGGTTCGAACTATGGCGGACACTCGGGCAGACGCGAGAACAACAGCTCTGATTCTCTTGTTGCCACTTGTGCCAGACACCATGGCGCTGCGCCAGCTCACTACGAAAATCGGTGCCTCAGCATTAACTCTAGCTCGTGCTGCACCAACTCACGCGGCAGTTCGTAAAAATCGAATCTTTGGTAAAGCGGCCTGAGGAGCTGCCACACAATCTCCGCTAAGTTGTCACGAATTCTCATGCTTTCTATGGACAATTTAAGAGTGATTGAATCCTCGTCGGCATTCCATCGTCGTGCATCAAAACCCAAAACTATTCGTTGTGGTGCTCGTAGCCAGCGGCCCCGGAGACCCGTCCAGTCTGCGCGAAATAGAACATTCACGTCTTCGCCAGTGAGCCGGGTGGCCATATCTTGTGCGTGTAAGAGACACTCAGCCACCCTCCAGATCGGTATGACCAAGCCAAGCATTTGGCCCGGCTCATCCGGTTCAGTTTCTCCGCTGTCTTCCTGGTATCCGCGCAACTGGAAAAACAGGCCTTGCGGAGTTGCGCGCCAGAAGTCGGCATTGGCGGGTTGGCGTTCGTTCGGGTCGTTTTGCCCCAACCAGCACTCAATCCCCTCGCCTTGAGCGACGATCGGGATTCCCTCGCCGCCGCGAGTCGGCCAAGGTGGCCACCCAGTGTGGCGGACCCGTTCGTGCGCCATGATCTCTCGGAGTTCGCCCGGAGTTACTAGTGTGTTTATCTCCGTGATTTGATATGCGGCCCACCAGTGACCCAAAGGGCAACGAGCGCCGCTCTCTATGGGGAGCGAGTTACGCTTGTCCTCCCAACGTCTAAGCGACTCTTCGACCCAAGCCTCAAGAGGCCCCCAGGTATCTTCCTGAGCAGGGGAAGCGGTGACCGGGGCTTCACCGGCGAGGATGTGCCGGAAGCTCTCAAGGAGATCGGCACGGTTTTCCAATGTGCATCGCCGGATCAATCTGTCCCATTCCTGGGCGTTTTGCGGTGGTTCACTGGCTGGTCCGGGGCGGCGGATGTAGTACTGGTTTTGCGTGATCCCGTGCCCCTCGGGTCCACCACGCTTAGATCGGACCGGGACGCTGCCCGCCGGTACTGTAATAATCGGATACTGACACCCAGTTTCCGGTTGTTGGACAATTTCGAGGCCGCAATGAAAATTCGGTTCGGCGTAACGGCTGACAATGCCATTGATACTATCCTGGTCGTATCCTGCTAGATTTTCGGGACGCCCCGCAGCCTCGGTGTAGGTTCCGTTCTCTGTCCTTTCAAGGCCAAGCATGACAAAACCACCGCCATGATTGGCGAGTGCGATCAGCGCCTTGGCCAACACCGCCTTGTGCTCGCGATTGTTGTTGAGGTCGAGCCAACCCTTGATTTCAACATCAAGGTCTTCACGTGGCTCGCGCAGCAGGTCTGCAAGGCGGCGCTCGTCATCTGGCATCGGACAAAATCCTTTATTTACATCATTATCATATCTCTTAACTCAAATGGGAGTTGTGCAGGTCCGCTTATGGCTACAGGCCGAAGTGCCCAAATCGGCTGGTTTGCGACCGGTGTTGGCTCTAAGCGAGACATCGGCGCCCCGCCGCTGACCCGACTCTCGTTTATGAGTACACGCCCTAGACGCGCGCGGTTCCCGCACTCAAAAAATAGCCCCGTCTCTACCGGGGGAAGCCCTCGCAATCGTGCGCGGTTGGCAACTCAGGCGAATTTGCGCGACCACTCGGCGACGATTTTGACCATCGCGTCGGTGACCCGGGTCAGATCGTCATCGGAAATCACCAGGGCCGGCATGGTGTAGACGACGTTGCCGAACGGGCGCAGCCATATCCCTTCATCTATGATGCGGGCGCGCAGCCAGTCGAGCCCGCGCATCTCGTCCAACTCGACGACGCCGATGGCGCCGAAGGCGCGCACGTCCGCAACGCCGGCCAGGGCGCGGCAGGGCTCCAACGCGCCGGTGAGGTGATCGGCGATGGCGCGTACCTGGTCCAGGCGCCCCTCGCGCGCGAACAGATCGAGCGAGGCGTTGGCGGCGGCCGCGGCCAGGGGGTTGGCCATGTAGCTCGGCCCGTGCATCAGGGCGCATTCGGGATCGTCCGACAGGAAGGCGTCGAACAGGCGCGCCGTCGCCACCGTCGCGCCGAGGCCGATGGCGCCGCCGGTCAGCGCTTTGGACAGGCACATGATGTCGGGCGTGATCCCGGCCGCCTCGCAGGCGAACATCGTGCCGGTGCGCCCGAAACCGGTCGCCACCTCATCGGCGATGAACAGCACATCATGGCGCGCGCAAATCTTGTGGATGGCGGCGAGGGTCTCGGGGCCGTGGAACTTGAAGCCGCCCGCCGCCTGCACCAGGGGCTCGATGATGAGCCCGGCGATCTCATCGCGGCGACTGGCGATGAAATCGTCCAGCGCCGCGATCCCGGACTTCGTCCGCGGCAAATCAACGAGGATATGTTCGGGGATAACTCCCTTGAACAGATGGTGCATGCCGTCATCGGTGTCGCTGACCGCCATGGCGCCGGTGGTGTCGCCGTGATAGGCGTGGCGAAAGGCGACGAACTTCTTGCGTCCCTTCACGCCGCGATTGACCCAGAACTGGACCGCCATCTTGAGCGCCACCTCGACGGCGACCGAGCCCGAATCGGAGAAGAACACGCGCTCCAGCCCGTCCGGCAGGATGGCGGCGAGACGCCGGGCGAGGGTAAGCGCCGGCTCATGGGCCAGGCCGCCGAACATGACATGGGGCATGATGTCCGCCTGGCGCTTGATCTCGCCGACGATATGGGGGTGGTTGTAACCGTGGCACGCCGTCCACCACGAAGCCAGCGCGTCGATCAGCTCCCGCCCGTCGGCAAGACGGATACGCACGCCCTCGGTCGAGGCGACGGGTAGGGGTGCGGGCGTGGTCCGCATCTGGGCATAGGGCAGCCAGATATGGCGCATTCCGTCCCGCAGCCAGTCGGGCGACATGTCTTCCGTTTCCGCCGCCGGTTCGAATTTCGCCATGGCCGCCGCCGCGGAAGCGCTTCGCGACGTCACCCTTCGCCCCCCGCGTCCGGCGCCATGGCCCTCAACCCCAGCCGTTCGAGCAGCCGGGCGTCGTCGTTCTCGGCCGGATTGGGGGTGGTGAGCAGCCGGTCGCCGTAGAAGATCGAATTGGCGCCGGCGAACAGGCAGAGCGCCTGGATGCCCTCGTCCATCTCCATCCTTCCCGCCGCCAGGCGGATCATGGAGGCCGGCATCATGATCCGCGCCGCGGCGATGGTGCGGACGAACTCGAAGGGATCGATCGGCGGCGCATCGGCGAGCGGCGTCCCCGCTATCGGCACCAGCATGTTGATGGGCACGCTCTGGGGGTGCTCCTCCAAATTGGCAAGCGCCATCAGCAGACCGGCCCGGTCCTCGCGCGCCTCGCCCATGCCGAGGATGCCGCCGGAGCAGACATTGATGCCGGCTTGGCGCACGATCGCCAGGGTCTCGAGCCGGTCCTCAAAGGTCCGGGTGGTGATGATATTGGCGTAATAGTCCTTCGAGGTATCGAGGTTGTGGTTGTAATAATCGAGGCCGGCCTGTTCGAGGCGCCTGGCCTGGGCCGGGGTCAGCATGCCGAGCGTGGCGCAGGTCTCGAGCCCCAGCGCCTTGATCCCCCGGATCATCTCGACGATGCGATCGAGGTCGCGGTCCTTGGGCCCGCGCCAGGCGGCGCCGATGCAAAAGCGCCCGGCGCCGATCGCCTTGGCGCGTTTCGCCGCCGCCACGACCTCGTCCGCGTCCATGATCTTTGCCGCCCCGACCCCGGTCCGGTAACGGGCGCTCTGGGCGCAGTAGCCGCAATCCTCGGGACAGCCGCCGGTCTTGACGTTCAACAGGGTGCTGAGTTGCACCTCGTTGGCGTCGAAATAGCGACGATAAAGCCCATGGGCGCGGAACAGGAGATCGTTGAACGAAAGCTCGAACAGCGAGAGCGTCTCCGCAATCGTCCAGTCATGGCGAATCTCCGCCTTGTCCGTCGGCGCCGGTCCGGCGTTGGATCCGTTGTCCCGAAGGGGGCGGGTCGCGCCCATCATGTCACCTATCCGGCCATTGAAACGAAGCAAGGACGGCCCCGTCTCGAGGCCTGCCCGAAGCGCGCCAAGTCTAGTCGAAACCGCCGGCCCGGCGCCACAGAAAACAGGCCCCGCGGGGCGCCTTATGCGATTAGCTTGACCCTTCACAAAGCGGCGCTTTGTCCCCACAATCGTGTTTCCAACTCAACGCCCGACGCGGCCACGTTCATGGACACCCTGACGCGCTTCGCCGACGAAAAACTGATGGCGATTGCCGAGCGCAACCTTCGCCGCACGCTCCACCCCACGGGACGGCTGCCGCCGATCATCGCCGAGCGCAATGGGCGCAAGCTGATCTCGTTCGCCTGCAACGATTACCTCGGGCTCAGCCAGCACGCGAGGGTCAAGGAAGCGGCGGTGCGGGCGATCGGGCGTTTCGGCGCCGGCGCCGGCGCCTCGCGCCTGGTGACCGGCAACAACCCGCTTTACGGTGAGCTCGAGGCGACCCTGGCGAGGATCAAGGGGACCGAGGCGGCGCTGGTGTTCGGCAGCGGCTATCTCGCCAATATCGGCATCATCCCGACGCTGATCGGCGAGCCCGATCTGATCGTCGGCGACGAGCTGATGCATGCCTGCATGC
>JADFPK010000101.1 GCA_022562375.1 Pseudomonadota bacterium | reverse complement strand
GGCGTACACCGAGATCGGCGTCGCCGACACGCCCGCCGGCGTTGATCCTCGGGCCGAGAACGAAGCCGAGATGCCAGGCCTCGGGCCTGGCGTCGAGGCCGACGACGTCGGCAAGCGCCGCCAGGCCGGTATTGCGCCGCCTCGACAGCACCTTGAGCCCCTGGGTTACCAGCGCCCGGTTGAGCCCGGTCAATGGCACCATGTCGCAGACGGTGCCGAGCGCCACCAGGTCGAGCCAGCGGATGAGGTCGGGCTCGGCCCGGCCCCCGGCGGCGGCGGTGGCGTACCAGCCGGCCTGGCGCAGCCCGGCGTTGACGGCGACGCACAACAGATAAGCGACACCGACGGCGGCGAGCGCGCCATGGGCCGAGGTTTCGTCCAGCCGGTTGGGGTTGATCACGGCAACCGCGCGCGGCAATGTGGCCTCGGCGACGTGATGGTCGACGACGATGACATCGAGCCCCGCCGCCGCCGCCGCCGCCAGGGGGCGATGGGCGGAGATGCCGCAATCGACCGTGATGACGACGTCGATACCCTGGCGGCGGAGCTTGATCAGCGCCGCCTCGTTCGGCCCGTAGCCTTCCTTCAGCCGGTCCGGTATGTAGACCGCGACCTCGGCGCCGACGGCGGCGAAGAAACGCTTGATGAGCGCCGCCGAGGTCGCCCCATCGACGTCATAATCGCCGAACACGGCGATCCTCTCGCCGGCGCCAACCGCGCGCACGAGCCGCTCGACGGCGACGTCCATGTCGAGCAGGTGGCGGGGATCGGGGAAGAATCGCTTGAGCGTCGGATTGAGATAGTCCTCGGCGTCCTCGACGCCGACACCGCGCGCCGCTAACGCCCGGCCGATGATTTCCGGAACCGAAAGGCGCTGGGCCAGGGTCAGGCCGAGCCTGGCGTCGGCGAGCCGCTCATGCCAGCGCTTGCCGGTGAAAGAGCGTTCGACACCGAGGAAAACCGGCTCTCGCCCGCCGGTCATCGAATCACCGGTCCATCGGCGCGAAACCGGACTTGCGGTTGAAGTTGTGCTCGGTCTTGATCTTGCGCACCGTGCCGGTCTTCGAGCGCATGATGATGGAATGGGTCGTCGCGCCGTCCTTGAAACGGCGCACGCCGTCGAGCATGGCGCCGTCGGTCACGCCGGTGGTGGCGAACATGACATCGCCCGACGCCATGTCATCGAGCTCGTATTTGCGGTCGAAGTCGCTGATCCCGCAATTCGACGCGCGGCCCCTCTCGTCGTCGTTCCGGAACAGCAGCCGGCCCTGCATGAAGCCGCCGATGCACTGCAGCGCCGCCGCCGCCAGCACGCCTTCGGGCGCGCCGCCGATGCCGACGTAGATATCGACGCCGCTGTCGGGCTGGGAGGTGGCGATGACACCGGAAACGTCACCATCGGAAATCAGGGTGATCCGCGCCCCCGCCTCGCGCACCTTGGCGATGAGCTCGGCATGGCGCGGACGGTCGAGGATGCACACCACGATGTTGGCGATATCCACCTTCATCGCCTGGGCGAGGTTCTTGAGGTTCACGCCCGGCTCCTCGTCGAGGTCGACGACGCCGTCGGGCACGTCGACGCCGACGGCGATCTTGTCCATATAGACGTCGGGCGCGTTGAGGAAGCCTCCCTCCGCCGCCATGGCGATGACCGAGAGCGCGTTCTGCCCGCCCCTGGCGGTGATCGTCGTTCCCTCGAGGGGATCCAGCGCGATGTCGATCTTGGGTCCGTCGCCGGTGCCCACCCGTTCGCCGATAAACAGCATCGGCGCCTCGTCCCTCTCGCCTTCGCCGATGACCACCGTGCCGTCGATGGAAAGAGAGTTCAACGCCTTGCGCATGGCGTCGACGGCGGCCTGGTCGGCGGCCTTCTCGTCACCCCGGCCCATCAGCAAGGACGCCGAAAGCGCCGCCGCCTCGGTGACACGCACCGCCTCCAGGGCCAAGTTACGGTCCATGATTTCGATGATTTCGGTCACGCTCCCCTCCCTCGCCGTTGGGTCGCCTAGAAGCCCTCGATCCGGATCATACGTGGCGGATCGGCGACGGCCTCCAGTATAGCAATTTTTTCCAGCGCGCGGGACATCGCCGATTCCTCGGTGTCGTGGGTGATGAGGATGACCGGAACCGTCTCGCCGGGAGCGCGGCCACGCTGGAGCATGGATTCGAGGGATATCTTCTCATCGCGGAACGTCGCCGTGACGTCGGCGATCACACCCGGCTGGTCGACGACCATGAGGCGGATGTAATAGGCGCCCCGGTGCCGCTCCATGGGCTGGGCGGGAATCTTCGCCAGCGCCGTCGCCGGCACCGAGAAGGTCGGCACCCTGTGGCCACGGGCGATATCGACGAGATCGGCGACGACGGCGGACGCGGTCGGTCCGGCCCCGGCGCCGCGCCCCTCGTAAACCGTGGTGCCGACGAAATCACCCTCGGCGACAACCGCGTTGAAGACGCCTTCGACATGGGCGATCGGCGCCGCCAAGGGCACCAGGCAGGGATGCACCCGTTGTTCGACGCCCGACCCGGTAAGCCGGGCGATCCCCAAAAGCTTGATCTCGTAGCCCAACTCGCCGGCAAACTGGATGTCGAGGGACGAGATATCGCGGATGCCCTCGATATAGACGGCCGGGAAGTTTATCTCGCATCCGAAGGCGACCGAGGTCAGGATGGCGAGCTTATGGGCGGCATCGATGCCGTCGATGTCGAGACTCGGGTCGGCCTCGGCATAGCCCAGGGCTTGAGCGTCGGCGAGCACGGCCTCGAAATTGGCGCCGGACTCGCGCATGGCGGTGAGGATGTAATTGCAGGTGCCGTTGAGAATCCCGTAGATCCTCGTTAAGCCATTGGCCGCCAAGCCTTCGCGCAACGCCTTGATGATGGGAACCCCACCGGCGACGGCGGCCTCGAAGCCGAGCGACACGCCCTTCGCTTCCGCCGCCCGCGCCAGCGCCGTGCCGTGGTGTGCCAACAGCGCCTTGTTGGCCGTCACCACATGCTTGCCGCCGGCGATCGCCGCTTCGCAAACGGCCTTGGCGACGCCGTCGGCGCCGCCGATGAGTTCGACCACGACCTCGGCCCCGGATCGGGCCGCCATCGCCACCGCGTCGTCGTGCCACTCCATGCCGTCGAGATCGATACCGCGATCGCGCCCCTTGTCGCGCGCCGAGACGGCGACAACGACGATCGGCCGGCCGCAGCGCTGTCGCAGCCTTTCGCCATGGGTTTGCAAAAGTTCGAGGGTACCGGCGCCGACCGTCCCGAGGCCGGCGACGGCGATGTGGAGCGGGCCGTTCAAGAGGCTACCGCCGGCTCTTCAAGTTCTTCAAGTAACTTATCAGAATCCTTAAAGAACGTTTTGATATTCCTTACAGCTTGCCGGATCCTCTGCCGGTTCTCGACGAGGGCGAAGCGGACATGCCCGTCGCCGTACTCGCCAAACCCGATACCCGGTGAAACGGCGACCTTGGCCTCGCGCAGAAGCAGCTTGGAGAACTCCAACGACCCGATATGGGCGAAGGCCGGCGGAATCGGCGCCCACACGAACATGGTCGCCGGCGGACTCGGCACCTGCCAGCCGGCGGTAGCGAGCCCCTCGACGAGGACGTCACGGCGGTTCCGGTAGAGATCGCGCATCGCGTCCACGCAATCCTGCGGACCGTTCAGCGCCGCCGTCGCCGCCACCTGGATCGGCGTAAAGGCGCCATAATCAAGATAGGACTTGATGCGGGTAAGCGCGCCGATCAACGCCGCGTTGCCGGAGGCGAAGCCGATGCGCCATCCGGGCATGGAATAGGTCTTGCTCACGGTGGTGAACTCGACGGCGATGTCCCGGGCCCCCGGCACCTGCAGGATCGACGGCGGCGGCGTGTCGGTGAAATAGACCTCGGCATAGGCGAGATCGGACAGGATGTAGATCTCGTGATGGCGGCAGAAATCGACGATCTGGCTGTAATAGTCGAGATCGACGACCTGGGTGGTCGGGTTCGAGGGGAAATTCAGCACCAGCGCCAGGGGCGGCGGAACGCAGTGTTTCACCGCCCGCTGCAGACCGGTGAAGAAATCGAATTCCGGCCCGATGGGGATATGCCTGACGGCGGCGCCGGCGATGATGAAGCCGTAAGCGTGGATGGGATAGCTCGGATTGGGGACCAGCACCACGTCGCCCGGCGCGGCGATGGCCTGGGCGAGGTTGGCGAACCCCTCCTTGGACCCGATGGTGACGATGGTTTCCCGCTCGGGATCGATATCGACGCCGAAGCGGCGCCCGTAGTAGTGGGCGTTGGCCTTGCGCAAGCCCGGGATACCGCGCGAATTGGAGTAGCGGTGGGTGCGCGGATTCCGCACCGCCTCGACCAGCTTCTCGACGATATGGGGCGGCGTCGCGCTGTCCGGGTTGCCCATGCCGAAATCGATGATGTCTTCGCCCGCCGCGCGGGCGCGCATCTTCACCTCGTTGACTTCGGCGAAGACATAAGGCGGCAGCCTCTTGATACGGTGGAATGGATTTTCCATGATACTATCGCGAACCGCGGTCCCTCGGGGCACGGCGGCGCTTCATGCCCCCGGACGGCGAATGAAAGACGTCGGCCGTGGTGCGCCGATCGTCTCAATATTCGATATAAATTTCCGTCCGCTGGTTACCCGACTCGCCCGCCGGCATGAATTCGTAGAACACCCGCTCCTGATCGGACTTGGCGCCGATGTTGAGCTTGCCCGCCGGCACGCCCAAACGCAAGAGCGCCCGCGCCACGGCGTGGGCCCGGTCGACCGAGATCCTGAAATTCGCGATCTGATGTTTCACCGGATCGAGGTCCCGCGTCCGGCTCGAAGCGTGACCGACGATCCGCAACGTCGCGTCGTGCTGGCGTTGCAGGGCGGCAACCTCACGCAGCTTCTTGCGGTCCCGCTTGCTAATCCGCGCCGAGCCGGTTTTGAAAAAAAGCGACGCCGCGCGGTAGGATACCACCGATCCGTTGCCATCGAACCGCGAGAGCGGCCGCGGCGGAAGCGCCGAGGATGGCGCCGCCGCGGCGGTCCCCACGGCGGCGCTAAAGAGCGGCGCCGGCTGCCCTCCGGTCAGGCTGGGAGACGCCGTCGGCCCGGCGGGCGCGGTGCTCACCGTCGGCGCCGAAAGGGCAAGCTGCGACCGATAGGTTTGATCGACGAGGGTTGCCGATCCGCCCGGTGACGAACTTCCCGCCGCCGGCGCCGGCATCGGCGAAGGCGGCTGGATGGGTGCGGTGGCGACCTGGCTGGCGAATTCCGGCGCCGGCATCGGCGCCGGCGGCTGGATGGGCGGGGCCGCGACTTGGCCGGCGAAGGTCGGCGCCGTCGTCACCGGAGCGCTTGGGGTCATGGCCGGTGGGCTCGAGGTCATGGCTTGGGCCGCGGCACGCGCCTGCCTACGGTCGGCGACCAGGCCACGGGCGATCACCGTGCGCTGCTCGGGCGTCGATGCCCCGGTCGGTCTCGGCGGAACCGTGGCGAGGTTCGGGTAGCGCTGGGCAGCACCCGGAACGGGGACGCGCGCCACCTCCCGCGCCTCCATGGTGTCCTCATCCTCGAACAGGTTGACGACGTCGTTGTACCATTCGACCGGATTCAGCGCGTCGGGAACGTAGGAACAACCGGCGGTCGCGAAGATTGCCACCGTCAGCACCAGCCCCGTTACGCCATGCCTTCGCGCCCGATACCTCCGGCGCCGAGCTTCAGCCTTCAAATTCATCGTTCGATCGCCCTTCAATCTGGCATTTCAACAGCAAATCGATCGTCTGCCGATCGGTTTCTCTCTATCGGTGGCCGAGGTCCGGTTTGGCGCCCCGTTTCTCCGAAACATCGGGTCGAAGGGCCCACCAAACTTCTTTTGCCCCCGGTCTTGCCTTAACTACCCCTCCAACTAAACGTGACATTCTAACAAATAAATTGGTGGTCTTGGTAGATAGAAAGCGAAAATCGCCGAAAAATAATAAAGAAACCCTAATACCGGCGCCGATCCGGCCCGATTGCCGGGTTTAGAGCACCATCGGGCCAGAGGGAAGCCATTCGATGGCGCCAATACGGTTTTTCGGGCAAAAGCGCGGCCAAGCGCGATGGGGGGATCGGGCGCCTCAGGGCGCGGCGAGGTATTCGGCGCCGAGTTCGACGTAATGGGCGGGCACCTCGATCATGTATGTGCGCTCTTCATCCGTGATCTCGCGCACGCGCCTGGCCGGCACCCCGGCCCATAGCTCGCCGGCCTTGACCCGCTTGCCCGGCGCCACCAGGGCGCCGGCGGCGACCATGGCGCCCTCCTCCACCACGGCGCCATCGAGGATCGTCGCGCTCATGCTGATCAAGCAGCGGTCCTCGAGGGTGCAGCCGTGGATGACGGCGGCATGACCGATGGTCACGTCGGCGCCGATATGGGTGGGATAAGCGTCGCCGGCGACGCCGCCGGTAATGTGGACGATGGTGCCGTCCTGGATGTTGGTGCGCGCGCCGATGCGGATCTCGTGGTCATCGCCGCGGATCACCACGGAGAACCAGATATTCGCTTGATCGCCGATCTCCACGTCACCGATGACCGTGGCCGTCGGCGCGATATAGACATCCT
>JADFPK010000100.1 GCA_022562375.1 Pseudomonadota bacterium | reverse complement strand
CGTCATCGACGCCCAGGGCAACGCGGTGGCGATGACGAGCTCGATCGGCGGCGCCTTCGGCTCGCGGCTCATGGTCAGGGGCTTCATGTTGAACAACGAGCTCACCGATTTCTCCTTCCGGGCGCGCCAGGACGGCCGGCCGGTGATCAACCGCGCGGCGCCCGGCAAACGGCCGCGTTCGAGCCAGTCCCCCACCCTGGTGTTCGACGCCGACGGCAAGCTGGTGCTCACCGTCGGAACGCCGGGCGGATCGCGCATCATCGCCTATGTGGTCAAGACCCTGATCGGCGCCCTGGATTGGGGCCTCGACATCCAGCGCGCGATCGGCCTGGCCAACCACGCCAACCGCAACGGCAAGACCGATCTCGAGAAGGGCACGGCTCTCGCCGATCTGGCGCCGGCGCTCGAGGCGATGGGTCATGACGTCAGGGTCCGGGCGCTGGTCAGCGGCGCCCAGGGCATCGCCGTCAAGGGCGCCAGACTTTACGGCGGCGCCGACCCCCGGCGCGAGGGAGTGGCGCTCGGCGACTGAAGCCTGGCCGATCTCTGGGAAGCTTTTGCCGGAAGCCCCGATTAATTCCTGAAGCGGATGGCATCGAAGAAATCGAGCAGCTCCGTCACCGTCTTGTGCGCACAATATTGGAAGGTCACGATGGCATTGTAGGTTGGCGTCGCCGAGGCGCCCCTAGCCTTGCGCAGATCGAATCCCTGGCGGGCGAAGAGACAATTCTCGCCGCCGGAGTAATCGGCGACGACATAAAGATACACACCGGCGCTGTTTTCCCGCTGTTCCGCCTTCGTCGTCTCGGCGACCGAGAAGGCATTTCGCGCCCTCGCGAGGACATCGGACTTTCGCCCCAGGCCTTGCGCCGTCGACGCCGTGTAATGGGTGGAGGCGGGAAGATATTCGACGAACACCGTCGAGGGGCGCGCATCGAAGATCGTCGAGAGACGCGCATTCGCGCCACTTTTCAGATGGACGCGTTCCTGCAGCACATTGTTATCCCTGATCCGCATCTCGACAAGGTCGATGTCCGGTCTCTTGCCGGCGAGGAAATAGATCAGGCTTTCGCTCTCGCCGATCGTCCGCCAGGGGCCGAGATATGCCGTCCGCCCATCGACCGTCCTGGCAACGGTGGTGTCGAAGACTTCACAGCCCGGCAGCGCCGCAAGGACGAAACCGGCCAACAGGAATATTCCGCGGGCTTTAGCCACCGCCCACCTCGGTCTCCTCGACCGCCGGCAGGTCGAGCCGGAAGATGGCGCCGGCGGGGCCGGTCTCGACCAATTCTATGCCGCCGCCATGGGCCTCCATGATCTCCCGCGCGATAGCGAGCCCAAGGCCCGTACCGCCCGGGCGCTGGGAACCCGCGAACGGCCGAAATAGTTTTTCCCGCGCCGCTTCGGCGATGCCTGGACCGTCGTCGGCCACCTCGATCACCGTTCGCCCGTTGCCGTCGCCCGCCGCCTCCGTGACCGCTCCGATGATGATCTTGGCGGCGCCGGCCTCGACGGCGTTCTTGCCCAGATTGACCAGCACCCGGAACAGCTGATCCCGATCGGCGTAAAGCTCGATGTCGCCGGCGACTTCGTTTTCCAGGACGACGGCGTCGCCTTCCGTGGCCGGCGAGACGGATTCGCGGACGTCATCGACGAGGCGCGCGAGATCGAAGCGCGAACGATTGATCTCGGGCTCGGCGCGGGTGAAGTTCAGCGTCTGCGTGCACAGCGTGACGGCCCGGTCGATGGCTTTGAGGAGGATCGGCGTCGAGCGTTTGACTTCCGGATCGTCGCTCATCGACAGCCGGTCCGAGACCAGCCGGGCGGTGGAAAGGATATTGCGCAAATCGTGGTTGATCTTGGTCACCGCCTCGCCCAGCGTGGCGAGCTTTTCTTTCTGTTTAAGCGCCGCGCGTAAACCCACCTGCATGGCCCCGAGCTCCCGCTGGGCGACGCCGATCTCATCGCTGCGCGCGCTTGGGGCGATCACCCGGTCGGCATTCTCCGGCTCCTCGCGGAAAGCCACCATCGACGCCGTCATGCGGCGCATGGGCCACACCATGAGCCATTGCAGGCTGAGATACACCAACGCCGCGGTGATCAGCGAGATGACGATGGAAAGGGCGAGGATCCGCCGCGAATAGTCCAACATTTCCATCCGCATCGGCCACTCGTCGAGGACCACCTCGATGATGATGCCGGGGTCCTTGGGCGACACACCCCTGACCCTGAGGACCCTGTTTTCATCCTGCAGGAGGGTCATGAAGGCCTCGCCGATCAAGTCGAAGAACTTCCTTTCGCCCAGTTCGAACGAAGCATCGATCTTGGGCGGCATCTTGGCGCTGAGCATGAGCACCTTGGCGCGCGGTTTTTGCAGCACGACGGCGTGGGCGCGCACGTGGGTGAGCAACTCCTGCTCCAACTCATCGCTGATCATGTTGTCGGGCGTCGCCTCGAGGGCAAGGATGGCAAGATGCGCCGCGCCGATACGGTCCTCGAGATAGACCACGCGGTAACGGCCGATGGAAGGCGCGAAGATCAGCACTTCGCTGAGCATGACGAAGAAGATCGTCAGCACCAGAAGGCGCGCGGACAAGCTGGTGAAAAGCGGCAGTCGAAGTTTCCCCTCGGCCATGGGGGGAATTTAGCCCAATGGGAGGCGCCAGACCAACCTGTTAACGCCTGCCGGATGCGGCCGGCAACGAGGGCGCCGCCAAGCCGGAGGGCAACGGGTTTCGGCCAAGCGCCCAGGTTCGGGGAATCGGGCACAGACTCGGCCCGGCGGGCGCCGGCAGAATAAAATGGCGGCGACGGTGCGGACGGGTCCGACACCGCGCCGCTCACCAGAGCGATCGGGTCAAGCCGATCAACAACCGAATTCCCGGACCGAGGAGGGGACCGCCGTCGCGCGCCCTCTCCTGGTCGGGTCGGCAGTTTATATATTGCTTCCGTTATTTAGCCTTGCACGGGTTCTTGGCCGCGCACGGATTCGCGCAGGCAATCTTCGCCCCGCAGGGGTTGCACGGATTCGCGCACAGTTTCTTCGCCGCGCAAGGATTGCACCCCGTCTTGGCCGCGCAGGGATTGCACCCCTTCTTGGCCGCGCAGGGGTTACAGGCCGCCGCCACCTGCACCGATATGTCACCGGGTGCGGCGACGGCGGCGGGCAGGGCCACCGCGGTCGCGGCGGCGATGATGCCGATTGCCGTCAATGTTTGCTTAAGCATAGGGACCTCCTGTTGTTAACGAAACTGTGGACAACACACCAAACCCGCCGCCGAGGCTGCCTCCAGGGCTAGCACCCCCCTTCGAAATCCCTGGCCGGCCCGCCCGGCGGCGACAGAACCCGATCCGCCGTGATGGGTTCAACTAAACCTCTAATCAACCCCATGATTACAGCCGCACCGATGGCCAAAGGCCACTAAAGTTTTCTGACATCCCTTCAACTTATCGTGAGGTCCAAACCCGGCCCCCGAGGGCCCGGGGCCGGCGGGCAAGGGCCGGAGACGGCGCGAAAATCGCCGGGATCAGCCGAATCTGGCGAGGAACCGCACCAGCGTCTTGACCCAGGGACTGAACAAGGCGCCGGTATAGAAACTGCCCGCGGCCCGCTTGGAGACCTCGCTACGCGTCGGATAGGGGGCGATCACCTGGGCCATCTCCTTCAATTTGAGCTTCCCGGCGACCGCCAGCACCCAGGGCAGGATCAGCTCGCCGGCATGGGCGCCGACGATGGCGGCGCCGAGAACCCGCCCCCGGCGACCGGTTACCACCTTGATGAGGCCATCGGTGTCGCGCTCGGTGCGGGCGCGGTCGTTGTCCGTGAAGGGCCAGCGCAGGATGCGAATTTCACCGTCGCGATCGCTTAGCTCATGTTCGCCGCGGCCGACATTGGCGAGTTCGGGCGAGGTGTAGGTCACCCAGGGGCAGGCCCGCTCGTTCACCTTGGCCGGTTGGCGGAACAGAACGTTGCGAATGACGACGTCGGCATGATGGGCGGCGACATGGGTGAACTGGAGGCGCCCGACGACGTCGCCGGCGGCGTAGACCCGGCGGTTGGTCGTCCTGAGCCTGGCGTCGACCTTTATTCCCCTCGGGCTATAGTCGATCCCCGCCGCCTCGAGGCCGAGCCCCTCGACATTGGCCTTACGCCCGGCGGCGAGGAGCAAATCGGAGCCGACGATCCGCTTCTCCGCCCCATTATCGTCGATCGTCACCGCGACTCCTTCCTCGTGCTTGCCGGCCTCGTGCTTGCCGGCGCCGATGACCTTGACCCCTTCACGGATATCGACACCCTCCGCGCGGACACCGGCGCGGACGATGTCGACCAGCTCGGGGTCGTCCTTGTTCAGGATCCTGTCCATCTCGACCACCGTCACCTTCGATCCCAGACGGCGATGCGCCTGGGCCAACTCCAACCCGATGGGGCCGCCGCCGATGACGATGAGATGCGCCGGCGCCCGGGTCATATCGAAGATCGTCTCGTTGGTGCGATAGGGAACGTCCCCGATACCGGGGATCGGCGGCACCAGGGGCGACGACCCGGTGGCGATGACGAAGCGCCGCGCGGCGATCAGATATTCCCCGGCCTCGACCTCCCCCGGTCCGATGAAGCGGGCCTCGGCCTGGATCACCTTGACCCCCAGCCCCTCGAACCTTTCGACCGAATCATGCGGCGCGATCGAAGCGATGACGCCATGGACGTGATCGTGGACCGCCGAAAAGTCGATCTCGACGCCCGGACAGTTGACGCCTAAGCGGGCGGCGCTCTCGGCGCTATGGGCGGCATGACCGGCGGCAAGCAGCGATTTCGACGGCACGCAACCGTAATTCAGGCAGTCGCCGCCCATCTTGCCCTTCTCGACCAGGACCGTCGACGCTCCCATCTGGGCCGCACCGGCGGCGACCGAAAGCCCGCCGGAGCCGGCGCCGATCACACAAACGTCCACCTTCAGCTGCTGCGCCATCCGCCCTTCCCGGTCAAGATCGACATGCGAAATCGACCGGCCAAATCAACCGCTAGAGCCGGCCGGCCCGTCGCCGTCGGCGGCGTTGCTCTTGAGCCTGGCGAATTTCTTCGGGAAATACTTCTTGTAGGCGACGGGCGCCAGGGCCAGCAGCGCCAGACCGATGATGGGCAAGAGAATTTCGGGCATGAAGATCAAATCGATGTCGGGCCTGCCGCCGGCCGCGAACACGGTCCCCAACCCGTTGCCGACGCTGGCGAAGATGAAGGTGCCGGGGATGATGCCGAAGAATGTGCCGATCAGATAGACCCTGAAGGGCACGCCGAGGAGCGCCGGCACCAGGTTGACAAGCCAGAACGGGAATACCGGGATCAGGCGAAGGGCCAGCAGGTAGCTCAAGGCGTTTTCGCGAAATCCCGCCTCCATCTTCCTGACCGCCGGCCCCGCCTTCGCCCGCAGCAGATCGCCAAAGGCGAAACGGGCGGCGAGGTAGAGGGCCATGGCGCCGACGGTGGCGGCGAAAATCGCATAGACGGCGCCGGCGAGTGCGCCGAAGAGGAAACCGCCGGTGATCGTCATGAATGCGCCGCCGGGCAGGGAAAAGGCGATCACCGACACGTAACAGACCAGATACAGGATCACCGCCAAGACACCATAGTCGGCGACGAATCCCATCAGCGCCTCCCGGTGCTGATGCAGCATGTCGAAGCTCACATAATCGTCGAGCCCGAAGGCAAAGAATGCGATGAGCCCCGCAACCAGCAAAGCGAGGGGCAAGATTCGCCGCCAGGGCCGCCCCTTAGGGGCAGGCCTGCTGTCGTTTTCGGTCATGCCTTCGGCTCTCTCAACCTCACTGATCCGGAGTTGGGGTCGTGGCGGGCTGGCCTAGAGGGGCACGCCCCGATGCCGAGTGAACCGGCCATCCCGGCGGCGCCGGCTGGGGACCCGGGGGGTTGAACAGACAAAACCGAAGCCAATAGGTGCATCCAAACAAAATTCCACCGCCCTAAAATCGACAATTTCAAGCGTCTCGCGGCGCGAAACCCAATCCACCGGCGCCATCTTTAAAGGTAATATCGGCCATGGATTCGAGCCAATCAAAACGCATCACCAATCGGTGAAGCCGGCGGCGGACGGGGCCCCGTGGGAGCCTATTCATCCACATTGACTTCGCCCCGTCCAGACCTTATACACCGGACGCTGAATCACAAGAATCCGTTCGAGGGAGTTGACGATGAAACGCACCTATCAGCCGAGCGTCCTCGTGCGCAAGCGGCGGCACGGTTTCCGCTCGCGCATGGCGACTCCCGCGGGACGGAGAATACTTGCCAGACGCCGCAAGAAGGGTCGGAAGCGGCTTTCCGCCTGAGTACTTACTTTCCTTGCGATAAGCCTTGCTTCGCGGCGGGCCACGCTCGGGGCCTGAGGAACTTGCATGGCCGCCAGATGCGTCACCCCGCTGTGTAGAGTAGGAAATTAGCGATGAACCAGGCCCTTGTCCGTCTCAAGCGGCGCCAAGAGTTTCTCCGGGTCGCCGGCGCCAGGCGCAAATGGGTGGCGCCAGGCTTGATTCTGCAGGCCCGGCCCGCGGATTTGCCGGCGCGCGGGCCTCTGGGCAAGGGCGGCGGC
>JADFPK010000099.1 GCA_022562375.1 Pseudomonadota bacterium | reverse complement strand
GCGCGCTGTCCGCGCTTTTTAAACAAATCATTAACTGTATCGTATATTTAACTACAGATGGTATTTATTAAAGTTTATTATTAACACCGCTTTCTTTTTTACTATAATCCTTAAAGAATTTCTCTAAAGTTGTGTGCAAAATTTACGGTCTTTTGTCGCCGCTGTCAAGACCATAGTAGTCGTGTATTGACCAACCGGTGTTAACCGAATTCCGCAAAGCCAGCCATTGCCTGGATGGCGGTGTGTTTCCGGGCGGTTACCCTGGCCTCGCATCCCGCAAGTAAAACCGCAAGTATAAAATCTCTTCCGGCCCCAGACGGCGGCCCGAAAGGCGTTGCCGGCTCAGCCTCGCGGGGAGGCGCCGGCGACGGCGCCTGGGTACTTGGCGCGCAGGCGCTCGAGAACGGCCTTGGCATCCATCCCGTCCCCGTCCGGCGCCTTACGGAAGGCGACGACGATGCTCACCCGGGCAGTCAGATCGGCATGGCGGTCATGGTAACCGTGGCGGCGAACCGACAGAAAGCCGAAGGGGTGGTGGTACCGGCGGTGGAAATAGGGGAAGTGGCCGTGGGGATCGTCGAAATAATCGTCGCGCACATCCAGGCGGACGTCATTCGTCCGATGAGAGACCGCAAGCGCCGGATAGCCGTTCGCCAGCGCCAGCTCCGCCGCCCGCCACAGCGCCATGTCGTAGGCCAAGGCCAACTGGCTCGCCGACGCCTGTTTCCGTCCGTGATCATCGTAGGAATAGATCGTCCGGGCCGGCGCAAGGTAGGTCACCTTGTAATGGTCACGGTTAAGCCGTTGTTCTCCAAAGCCGTACGACCCGGCTATCTCTTGGGGGCTGTAAAGGGGATAGAGCGCGCCCGCGGCACAGCCGGCAACCATCGCCACCGCCAGCAGATGCCCGATCACGGCCGTCACCCGGGGAAATCCCATTGGCGAAATCATGACAACCGACCCGCCGGTCAATCGGCCGGCCTTGGCGCCGGGATACGGGCGATGCCGGACGCCCCGGCGGGGTCGGTGACGAATATCTCGATCTTCCATCGCCCGGCGGTGCGCCGGTAGGCCTCGGCATCTGGAATCCGGATGCGGGCATAGGTCAGGGAAATGGCCGGGCTCCGGCTCGGGCCGTTCAGAGGGAAACTGAACCCAAGGCCGACATGTCCGCCCCTGGAACCGCCATGGGCGCCGATGCCGACATCGACCCCCCTATGGTCGTAAGCATCGGCGTCCCGGCGAACGGTCTCGCGCGTCAGTTCATTGGCGCCGACGGTCTCACCGTTGGGTCCGAGGAGCGCGACCCGTTCGATACGGTAATAGCCTTTGTGATCGGTAAGTTCGACGGTAACGACATCACCGGTGATCGCGGTATGCCAATCGAGCCCCGGCGGGACCGCGTCTTGCGGGGATCGGGGACCGGAGGCGCCGTAATCACCCGATCCGATGCAGCCCGCGAGCAACGAAAACAGAGATATAAGGGCGGCGAACCTCCCCATCCCACATCTCCCGCGCTGGAGCACGATCTGGCCAGCCAGGGGATATGAATAGCACGAAGCGCCGGCCAGGACCATCCGGCGGCCGGGGAAAGCACTTTACGAGCCATCGGTCGGCATGCTTCCATCCCCGGCCGCGGCGATTGGCGCTAAGCGCCCGGAAATCGCCGGATTGGACCGGCCGGCGATGACCGGCGATGGCGCGGCGGTCCCGTCAGGCCGGCGTTCCTGGTGGGGACGTTATCTCAGGGGATACGGCATGACGGTGATGGATTTCGGGTTTTACCGGTTGCCTGACGGCAACCCGTCGCCCGGCGCCCGGTACAGCCATTCAACCTTTGCCGAACCGCCCATCCGAAGCCCATGGACCCTATAGTCGTCGCCCTGGTTCTCGCCGCGGCTTTGATGCACGCGCTTTGGAACACCGTCCTCAAGATCGGCGACGACCGGCTCGTGGCCATGGCCACGATGATGTTCGTGACCGGGACGCTGGCGCCCATCCTCATCCTCTGGGGCCCGGCGCCGGCGCCCGAAAGCTGGAAGTTCATCCTCCTCTCGGCGGCGCTCAACACCGCCTATTTCTACTTCCTCCTGGAAGCCTACCGGGTCGGCGATCTGTCCCACGCCTATCCGCTGGCGCGCGGGTCGGCGCCGCTGATGGTGGCCGTCGGCGCCGCCGTGTTCGCCGGCGAGGCCCTTTCCGCCACCGGCATCGCCGGCGTCGTCATCATTTCGGGCGCCATCGCCGGCCTCGCATTCTCGGGCCGCTTCGAGTCGGGCGCCGGGTGGCGCACCATCGCCTACCCGCTTGCCACCGGCGCGATGACCGCCGCTTACACCGTCGTCGACGGGATCGGGGTCCGCGCCTCGGGCAGCCCCGCCGGTTATATCGGCTGGCTCTTCATCCTCTCCGCCACGCCGATCACCGCGTTCGCGCTGATCCGGCGCAAATCCGCCGTCATCGATGTGCTTGGACGCGATTGGCGGTCCATCCTACTCGGCGGGGTCCTCAACTTCGGCTCCTTCGGGCTGGTCATCTGGGCGCTTAGCCTGAGCGCGATGGCGCAGGTGTCGGCGTTGCGCGAAACCAGCGTCATCATCGCCGCCCTGATCGGCGCCTGCTATCTGGGCGAGCCCTTCGGCCTTCACCGGGTGCTCTCGGCGATCGCCGTCGCCGCCGGGGTCCTGTTGCTCAGCCTCGCGGCGTAGGGACTGTTGTACGCCTCGGGCGCGGCGCTATAGTGTTTTTGGCCCACCATCCGCCCGCCGCTTGTCTCGGAACGTCCCGATGAAACGCCGTCTCGCCATTGCACTGATCGCCATTCTAGGCGCCACCGGCATGGCCCCGGCATGCGCCTCCTCCGCCGACATCATCATCGGGCCGCGGCCCCAGGCGATGGAGGATCGCCATGTTTACGCACCGGCGGGCATTCGCGTCACCAGTTGGGTCGAAAATCTAAAAGCGCCCTGGTCCCTGGTCTTTCTGCCCGACGGCAACGCCCTTGTCAGCGAGCGTCCGGGACGAATCCGATTGATCGAGAAAGGCCGGCTGCGGACCAGGCCGTTGGCGCGGATCGATGTCGCCCGGGGCGGCGAAGGCGGACTCTTGGGCCTGGCGCTGCACCCGCGGTTTCCCGCCCAGCCCTATCTCTATGTCATGCACACCTTCGAGGCCGGCGGCCGCACCACGAACCGCGTCATCCGGCTCAAGATCACCGGCAAAACGGCGCGATTCGACCGCATCATCGTGCCCGATATCCCGGGCGCCGGCTACCACAATGGCGGACGCATCGGCTTCGGACCCGACGGCATGCTCTATGTCGGCACCGGCGAGACATTCGAGGCGCGGCTCGCCCAGGATCCGGCGTCGCTCGGCGGCAAGCTCCTTCGCGTTACGCCCGAGGGCAAGGTGCCGGCGGACAATCCGACGCCGGGATCGCCGATCTTCAGCTCGGGCCATCGCAACATCCAGGGGCTTGCCTGGCACCCGGCGACGGGCGCCATGTTTGCTTCCGAGCACGGCCCTTCCGGCGAGTTCGGCTTCGGCGCGTTCGACGAGATCAACGCCATCCGGCCGGGCGCCAACTACGGCTGGCCGGCCGCCGTCGGCGCGCCGGGCGCGGCGCCTTACACCGATCCCGTGGTGGCGTGGCCGCGCGTGACCACGCCGCCGAGCGGCATGGCGTTTTGGCGCGGGCATCTGTTCGTCGCCACGCTCAGGAGCGAGACGCTCATCCGCGTCGGCCTCCAAAGGACGCCGGAAGGTTGGCGGGCGACGCTGATTGAGCGATGGTTCGCCCGCGGGCGGGGAAGCGGCCGGTTCGGACGCCTGCGCGACGCCGTCGCCGGACCCGACGGCGCGCTTTACGTTTTGACCAACAACCGGGACGGGCGGGGCGACCCACGCCAGGGCGACGACCGCATCCTCAGGATCGAGGCGGTAAGGTAGCCGGGATGTCATACCAAATCGGGAATTCAGATCGGGTTCCGGCCCGGCGCCGGAGAGGCCTCGGGACCGTCCGAGAACTGAAAAAGGTCTGAACCGGCATGAAAAAGGGCTAGAGCCGCCCTCATCTTCCCGGTTGCGCCGGAAATTGGCCCGGTTGCGCCGAAAATTGACCTCGGTTGCGCCGAAAATTGGTGAATGGGGGCTGGCGAACCGATTTGATTGCCGAACGGAGATCGGCTATAAGGGATTTTCGCGGCCCTTGAGGGGGAGGGCCGCCGGTAGACGATAATAAGAAAAGAGCCGGCGACGGCCGAAGGGGGTTCAGCTGTACTCTTCGAGCCGACGCTCATAAGGAAGGGCTCGGGCGCGCTCGGCGCCAGACCCCTAACCAGAAAAAAACTGGCTCGTAACCTTTTGCAGGGAGTACACCATGGCTCTGCGTAGTTTCTCCAAGCGGCGCGGTAGTGCGGCCACCGCCCGCAGCGATACGGATGAGCAGCAGTCTCTTCAGGTTCCCAACCGAACCTCGCTCCAACCCGTCGTCACCGACTTCTCGTCGCGTTACACCGATTTAAAGGTGCGGTTGCACCAGCAGTTGCTCGACGTGATCAATCTCTCGGCGCTCGAGAAGATGCGGCCCGAGGACATCCGCCGCGAGGTCGGGTCGACGATCGTCGACCTCCTGAAGACCGACCTGCAAACGCCGCTGAACCTCGAGCAGCAGAACCGGATCGTATCGGAGGTCCTCGACGAGTTGACCGGGCTCGGGCCGATCGAGCCGCTGGTCAAGGACAACACGACCTCGGACATCCTGGTCAACACCCATGGGACGGTTTACGTCGAACGCAACGGCAAGCTCGAGCTGACCGAGGTCCGGTTCAAGGACGACCGGCACCTGATGCGGATCATCGACAAGATCGTCTCGAGCGTCGGCAGGCGGGTGGACGAGTCGACGCCGATGATGGACGCGCGGCTCAAGGACGGCTCGCGGGTGAACGTCATCGTGCCGCCGCTGGCGGTCGACGGCCCGATCCTGTCGATCCGCAAATTCGCCACCATCCGGCCGAGCATCGAGGCGCTGATCGAGATCGGGTCGATTACCACCGAGGTCGCGGATCTGCTCCAGGCCATCGTCCAGGCTAAGTTGAACGTGCTCATCTCCGGCGGTACCGGCAGCGGCAAGACGACGCTGCTCAACGCCGTATCCAGGTTCATTCCCGATACCGACCGGATCATCACCATCGAGGACGCCGCCGAGTTGCAGCTTCAGCAGCCCCATGTCGTGCGCCTGGAGACGCGGCCGCCGAACCTCGAGGGCAAGGGCGAGATCGCCCAGCGCGACCTGGTGAGGAACACCTTGCGCATGCGCCCCGACCGGATTATTCTCGGCGAGGTCCGCGGCTCCGAGGCCTTCGACATGCTTCAGGCCATGAACACCGGCCATGACGGATCGCTGACGACGATCCACGCCAACACCTGCCGCGATGCGCTTTCGCGGCTCGAGCAGATGATCGCCATGGCCGGGTTCGATATCCCGGTCCGCTCCTTGCGCTCGCAGATCTCCTCGGCGCTCGATGTCGTCATCCAGCTCGAACGCATGAGCGACGGCCGGCGTTATTTGACCAGCCTGCACGAACTCACCGGCATGGAGGGCGACATCATCACCATGCAGGAAATCTTCCGCTTCACGCGCACCGGCGTGGACGAGAAGGGCAATGTTCTCGGCGAGTTCCGGGCCACGGGCCTGCGCCCCAAATTCATGGAGGATCTCGAGAGAAAGGGGATCGAGCTCTCGACCGAGATTTTCTCCCCCGACAGGGCTCTCGGGTAGAACACTGGAGAGGATAGGGGTACGCCATGCCTTTCGATCCGATCTATCTGGCCTACGGCGCCATATTCTTGTTTGTCCTTCTTTTGGTCGAGGGGCTCTATTACCTGCTCGCCGACTCGCGGCGCGGCGGCGGCCATAACATCAACCGCCGCCTGCAGATGCTTGCGTCCGGGGCCGATTCCCGGGAAGTTCTCTACAAGCTTCGGCGCATTCCGAGGAAAAAGGGTAGTAAGTCCTTCTCCGAGGCGATCCAGTTGGTCGGTCCCCGTAACTGGCTGGATGACCTGATCAACCAGTCGGGCCTCACCCTCTCGACCCCGAAGATGCTTGGCGTCATGGCGGGGATTTGGGGCGTGAGCTTCGTCTTGTTGGCCGGCGTGATGACCATGCCGACGATTCGCAGCCTGTTCATCGCCCTGATACCGGGCATCGGCCTGCCCCTCCTGCACTTGATGAACCGGAAGCGGACGCGGCTCAAGCGGTTCCTGGAGCAGTTCCCCGACACGCTTGACTTCATCGTCAGGAGCCTGCGCGCCGGTCATCCTCTCAGCACCTCGATGGCGCTGGTGTCCAGGGAGATGCCCGATCCCATCGGCACCGAGTTCGGTCTTGCCGTGGACGAGATGACCTATGGTCTGGACATGCGTGACGCCTTTCTGAACATGTCGAAGCGCTTGCCGCTGCAGGACCTGCAATATCTCGTCGTCGCCATCAATATCCAGCATGGGACCGGCGGTAATCTTGCCGAAGTTCTTGACGGACTTTCCAAGGTCATCCGCGAGCGTTTCCATATGTTCAGCAAGGTGAAGGCGCTTTCCGCCGAAGGCAGGATGTCCGCCTGGATATTGAGCATCCTGCCGATCGGCGTGACCGGCG
>JADFPK010000098.1 GCA_022562375.1 Pseudomonadota bacterium | reverse complement strand
TTGCGAACTTGACCGCCTCCCGCTCTTCCGGCTCTCGCGGGTCATAGGTCACCAGAACTTGGCGCAGAGATGGGACCACTTCTTTGAAAAGCGCCAAACGCTTTGCGCTTAGTTCCGCCCGCAGGCTGGCGATTCCCGTGATGTTCCCTCCTGGTCGGGCAAGGCTTTCCACCAGCCCAAGCGCAACAGGATCACTGACTTGCGTGAAAACCGTGGGGATCGTGGCGGTTGCCTTCTTACACGCTTGCGCATCAGGACCGGCAACGCAATACAACAGGTCCGGCTTTTGGGCGACCAACTCCGCGGCAAGCCCCGGCAAGCGGGTCGGATCGCCCTTGGCGGCCCGGACCATGAAGTTAATGTTTTGCCCCTCCACGTAACCCAGCTCCTTGAGCGCGTCACGAAACCCCTTGGTGTTGCTGTGCCACGGCGACCACGCTGTGGTTAAGATGCCAATTCGGAAAGCCTCAGGCTCCTTAGCTAGTCCCAGGGGCATGGCGTAGAATAGAAACGCCAGTAGCCCTCCGAAAGCCAAAGTTTTGGACATCCCAATCTCGCGTTTCGCACTGCCGGTGGAAGCCCCGCAGTCTTGAGAAACCGCCGTTATCTAAACGGATATTTCCCGGATAACGCCTCCTACTTGCCGGAAATGTAGCACGTCCGCCTGTCGAGGGCGACTCCTGCCTTGATCGGCACATTGCATGGCGATCTCCTGGTTTTCTGGGGCTGATTTGGCGATTTAACCGCCGGTGCAGTGATAATCTCGTGCCGTGGGGGCGCGCTTCGACGCTCGCGAGGCATCGCTCTCCTGACCGGCGATCTGGTGTTTTCGGACCGAGCCCCGGCATTGAGGGAGGACCCGCCGGCCCGCCGCCGGCAGGCGAATTTTCAGCGCCCCTGGCGCCGCACCAGCTGGTCGAGGCGGGACACCCGTACATAGAGGTGGTGGCTGCGATCCAGAAGGTCGACCATCTTTGCCGGCAGGCCGCGGCGGTGATCGGCATCGCCGGGCGCGCACACCTCCTGCCCGGAGAGCGTATAGGGCTCGGCGGCGGCTTCGGCGAGGGTGAGCTCGCCGACGAACACGGCCTTCTGGGCGAACAGCCAGGCCATGATCTGGGTCAGACGCGCGGTCACGCGCATGGCTTCACGGCTCAGGCGCAAGCGGTCGAGATCGGGTAAAAGCCCGCCGTCGTCGCTCTCGTGCCACTCGATATATTCCTTCGTCTCGACCATGAGGGCGAGCGCTTCTTCATAGGTCTTGTTGAAAAACGCCGTCGGCGTTTCGCTTCCCATGTCCACTCCCTCGCCCGCTCGGCAAGACCGCGATCGAAGATGAACTGCTGGCGCCAAGCACCGTTCAGAATCCGCGACCGCGCGATCCCTTCCCCAAGGGCGCCCCGAGGCATAGCTCCCCCAGTCGATGATTTTCCCACGGGAGCGTAAATACAACCTTTACCTGGCCGGAATTGTCTATCTTAACATAGCTTTACAAATCCCGCCCCGTGGGCGCCGGCCGATAAAGGCCAAAAAAAGCCGCCCCGGAGGGCGGCTTAAGTTAACAGGGAGGCGTCAAAAATTGGACTGCGTCCAAAGACAACCCTAAGGAAGGAATTGTCTGATCCCATATATAGAGGGAATTCGTTAACGAAAGGTTAACAAATGTAAAAGTTAAGCTATTGAAAACATTGAGGCTCGTTGGAATTAGGGTGTGGCAACGGCCTTAAATGCATCGATGGCTTACAAGGATGTTTCCCGCCGTCCGCGGCGCTCGTTTTCGCGGCCATCCTTGCCGCCCCGATGACCGGCGTCTCGCGGCGCCTGGGCGGGCCAAAGTTTGGGTCTATTTCCTGAACAGCGCCTCGGCGCCGACGCGGGTATCCTTCTTCGCCGCGATGGCTTCCTCGACCCGGGCGATTTCCGCCTTCATCTCGGCGATATAGTCCTCGAGATGCTCGATCGACATGGGCTCCAGGTCCTTCGGCTCCGGCGCCTTGGGTTGGACTCCTTCCTCTTCCATGCTCATAATCGTGCTCCCTGGGGTTGTTTTTCCCAGTTTGGACCGCCGCCCGCGGGCTTTCAACCCGGATTTTCATGTCTCGCGGCCAGGCCTGGCGCCGAGGGCCATCCGGCGGTATGAATTCTTTCGGCCTAGGGCGGGGGGCTTGAGAAACAGCTTTTCTCGCCTCTTGCCCCGTGATAAACCGGGGGCCGAATTCCGAGGCGACGACAATGGTCCAACCACTGATGCCCAAGGCGACCGCCGTGTGGCTAATCGACAACACGGCGCTGACCTTCGAACAGATCGCGAATTTCTGCGCCATGCATGCGCTCGAGGTGCAGGCCATCGCCGACGGCGAGGTGGCCATCGGCATCGTCGGGCTCGACCCCCTCTCCAACGGCCAGTTGACCGGAGAGGAGATCGAGCGCTGCGCCAACGACCCGGCGGCGAAGCTCGAGATGGCGACGCCCGACATCCCGATCCCGTCGGGCAAGCCCAGGGGGCCGCGCTACACCCCGGTGTCGAAGCGCCAGGAACGGCCCGACGCCATCGCCTGGCTGTTGCGGGAGTATCCCGAGCTCACCGTCGGCCAGATCTGCAAACTGGTGGGCACCACCAAGACGACGGTCACCGCCGTGCGCGAACGCACCCACTGGAAGGCGGCTTCGATCAAGCCCCGCGATCCGATCGAACTCGGCATGTGCAGCTATGATGAGCTGGTCGCCGCGGTGGAGCGGGCGAGGCGCGCCCAGAAGAAGGACCGCCCGGCGGAACCCGCCACCGGCGAGACGCCAGAGCAGGGTAATCAGCCCACCTGAATTGTAGAATCGCCGCCGCGCCGGTGAAAGTAAGGACTACTCCTTGACCGGCACCGTGTAGTTGAGCGCCATCCTGCCGCCGTCGGCGTAGATGCACTGGCCGGTTATGTAGCTCGATTCATCGCTGGCGAGAAAGAGGGCGATGGCGGCGATTTCGTCGGGCTCGCCGCAGCGCCCGAGCGGCGTGCGCGACAGGATCTTGCGCTTGGCCTCGGCGTCCTTCATCACCACCATGGCCATGTCCGTGAGGATGGTGCCGGGGCCGATGGCGTTGACCCTGATGCCGGCATCGGCGAGCGCCAATGCCATCACCCGGGTCAACTGGTTGAGCCCGCCCTTGGCGACGGTATAGGGGACCTGGTTGGGGATCGCCAGGACGGCGTTGACCGAGGACATGTTGATGATGGCGCCGCCCCTCTTCGCGGCCACCATCCGCCGCGCCGCCGCCTGTCCGACCAGGAAAGCGCCCTTGAGATTGACCCTCAATACGCGGTCGAAATCCTCTTCCGCGAGGTCGAGGAACTCGTCGGTATGGATGATGGCGGCGTTGGCGACGGCGATGTCGAGGCCGCCGAATTGCGCCACCGCCTCATCGATCAGCGCCTCGGCCTGGGCCTTATCGCCGACGTCGAGGTGATGAAAGAGGGCGCCGCCGCCGGCCGCGCGCACGTCTTCATCGCCATCTATGGCCAGGGCCGCCTCTTCGCCCTTCCGGGCGTCGATGTCGCCGATCAGAACCTTGGCGCCCTCGCGGGCGAACAACCGGGCGCAGGCAAAGCCGATACCGCCGGCGGCGCCGGTGATGACCGCGCTTTTGTCCTCAAGCCGCATGGCCGGACCTTCCGTCCGTAGCGCCGGGAATGTCAACTGGATTTTGCCCCGGGGGCGCGGCGCGCCCGCCGCCAGGCCGCATCCCGGACGGACACCGCTGTTTACCCAGATCCCGGCCCACCCGCGAGGGGCGGGTGCGGGCGATCCGGCCGGACCTCAAGGTCCGGCGATACGGTGAATCTCGTCTTTTATTCGGAGTTTCTGACGCTTGAGATCGCTGAGAAGCGTGGAACTGGGAAACGGCCTGCCTAACTCTTCCTCGATGGCCTCTTCCAACGACGCGTGCTCGGCCTTGAGCTTCCCGACCTGATCGTCATCCGCCATTCATCTGCTCCATTGGTCTAAAAAACACACCCCTAACCGTTCGGCGGTAACCACCGCATTATTACTATGTAGGTCGTGACCCCCGGCGTTTCCACCGGCAACACCCGCCCCTCATGGCGGCCCTGCCCTTATCCTATGCCATCGGCCGCGCGCCGCCAACCGACGCGCCGGCTATCAGGCGGCGCCCGGGGCGAGGCCGGCGGCGTCGATCGCCGCCGCCAGTCGCCGGCGGTCGAGATCCGGAAAACCGCCGCCGAGGATGGTCATCAGCTGGGCCGTCTCCGCTTCCGTCAGCTCGACGCCGAGGGCATCGAAATACAGCGCGACGTTGCCGGCGGCATCCTTCGCGCGTTGCTCGGCGGGCGGCATCGGCTCGGCGGCGGGGCTTTCGAAGGCGCGCATGAGCGTCATGTGCTCGACATGCTCGGCGTCGAGCTCGCTGGCCATGATCTGGCCCCGCAACGGATCGCTGTACTCTACGTCGATGTCCCCAAACCCGCCCTTGAGTCCGGCGCGCACGGCGCGCAGGCGCCGCACCACGTCCTGGTGCCATCGATCGACCAGCGCCAGGGCGTCGGCCATCTCCTTGGCGCTCAAGCCGCCGCGGCCGCTTTCGCCCAACCAGCAGCAGAACAACAGCACGTTGACGTCGATGCCGTGGCCGTCTTGCAGGGCGAGGCAGGCGTCGGCGACGCCGTCGCGGCGGTAGACCACGAGGGCGAAGTCCCAGCACGGGTTGTCGGGGAATTTCATCGCCCAGTTTCCCAGCTACTCATAGCCCTTGTTCCTGACTACTCATAGCCCTTGTTCCCGGCTACTCGTCGCCGAAACAGACGCCGAGCCCGCGGGCGGTCTTGACCAGATCGCCGTCGACATCGACCCGGCGGTGGATGGCGATGGTGTCCTCGATCGCCTCGTCGACGACCCGGCGGTTCTGCCATACCACCATGCGGCCGAACCGTCCCTCGGCGATCAAATCGACCGCCCGCACGCCGAAGGCGGAGCCGAGGATCCTGTCGGTGGCCGACGGGACGCCGCCGCGCTGGACATGGCCAAGGATCGTGACCCTGGTCTCGGCGCCGGTAAGCGCCTGCAACCGCCCGCCGAGGTAACTTCCGATGCCGCCGTAACGCGGCTTGCCCTTGTCGTCGGTGTCGGTGACGGTGACCGCTTCGCCGGTTTCCGTCTTGACCCCCTCGGCGACCACCATCAGGGCGAAATTCCGGCCCTCCTTCTTCCTCAGGGCCTCGATCTTGGCGGCGATGGTCTCGATCCTGTAGGGGATTTCCGGTATCAAGATGACATCGGCGCCGCCGGCCAGCCCCGAGGCCAACGCGATATGGCCGGCGTCCCGGCCCATCACCTCCAAGATCATCAGGCGGCTGTGACTGGCCGCCGTCGGCTGCAGCCGGTCGAGCGCCTCCGTCGCCACGTTGACCGCGGTGATGAAGCCGATGGCGTTCTCCGTCTTGCTGACGTCATTGTCGATGGTCTTGGGGATACCGACGAGATTGATGCCGCCGTCGGCGGCCAGGCGGCGCATGATCCTGAAGGAGCCGTCGCCGCCGATGACGACGAGGGCGTCGAGGTCCAACTCGCGGTATCCCCCGATGACCTCTTCCGAGCGGTCGGCGAGAGAGCCGTCGGGCATGGGGAAGGCGTAGGGGTCGCCCCGCGTCGTGGTCTCGAGGATCGTGCCCCCCATGCGCAGGACAGGACCGGTGAAATCCGTCAGCGACAATTCGACATGGTTCGGCGGGCGCGAGAGCAGCCCGAGCGTGCCCTGCTTGACGCCGATCACCCGCCAGCCATAGGTGTTTTTGGCCCTGAGCACGACGGCGCGGATCACGGCGTTGAGCCCGGCGCAGTCCCCGCCGCTCGTCAGCACGCCGATGCGCTTCGACCCTGCCAATTCGGTGCCTTACCGTTTTCCGTTGGATGCGTCCCGGGTGGACGCCGTCATCGTTCCATGACCCTAGCATCGCCCAATTATGGCGCGCTAGCAACCGGTGTCGATGGCCGAGCGTCACTAAATCGCGGCATCGTCATCGACACTCGTTTTGGCGATGATTCTTTGTTAGTATAATTCGGCGCCTCAGAGGGTTTTGGGCGGGAGGCGCCGGGCGCGTCGGAGCGAGGAGCCTTCGAGCCTATGGAGCCATGAACGAGAAAATAGCCCTGATCAAGCAGCTCGAGGAATTGCGGGGCCGGCACCGCGAGCTCGACGAGGTCATCGCGCGCTTCGCCGAAGAGGCCGCGAGCAACCAGATCGAGCTGCAGCGGCTGAAGAAACGCAAGCTCATGCTGAAGGACCAGATCACCGTGCTCGAAGACGAGATCCTGCCCGACATCATCGCCTGAAAGCGCCCGCCAGCGAACGCCCCGGCCGCGCGGCGGCCCATGATGGAACGCCGCCGCCGTCGGCGATTTCACACCTCTGCGACCCGCACCCAGCGGCGTTCCTCGGCCGATCGGAGCACCGCGTCGATGACCTGACAGGTCTTCCAGCCGGCGCGAAAATCAGGGTAAAGCGGCCGGTCCCCGGCGATGCCCTCGATCAGCTCATGGGCCTCGATCACCTTCTGGTCGTTATAGCCAAGGCCCATGCCGGGGATCGGGAAGTAGCTGGCGTAATGGGGATGCGCCGGCCCGGTAGGGATGGTCTTGAAGCCCTGCTGGCCCGCCGGGTCATCGGCGCGGTAAAGCTTGA
>JADFPK010000097.1 GCA_022562375.1 Pseudomonadota bacterium | reverse complement strand
TCCGCCGCCAGACCGTTGAACCGTCCGCGGTTAGGGCCAAAGGAATGGCGGCGGATGATCTCATCCACCGCCATGAAACCGATGTTGTGCCGATTGTTGGTGTGTTCCGCCTCGGGGTTGCCGAGGCCGACGAGCAGCAGCATGGGGTTTTACCCGTTGGGACGCTCGGGGAAAGGCGCTCTGGGAAAGGGCGCGCAGGGAACCGGGGCGGTTCTGCGTTGCCTCGAATCGATGCCGGCGGTACCGCGCCCGCCGCCACCGGGGGTCCCGAAACCGGCTCCTAAGATTTCTCTTCCTTCTTGTCCTTCTTGTCCTCGTCCGCCGCCGTTTCCTCTTTGCCTTCCTCGTCGGGCGCTTCGCCCTCCGCCACGGCCTCGGCGCCTTCCTCGAGTTCTTCCTCGACCTCTTCGGCCAGGGCCGCCTGGGCGGCGGCGTCTTCCTCGGCCTTCACCGTCGGCGCGGCGACCGTGGCGACGGTGAAGTCGCGGTCGGCGACCGCCGGCTTGACGCCGTCGGGCAAGGTGATCTCGCCGATATGCAGGCTGTCACCGATCTCGAGGCCGGTGAGGTCGATGGTGACGGCCTGGGGAATGCGATCCGCTATGCACACCAGCTCGATTTCGTGGCGCACGACGTTGAGCACGCCGCCGCGCCTGATCCCCGGCGATTCCTCTTCATTGATGAAGATGACGGGCACCGCGACGGTTATCTCCGTCCCCGCGAGCACGCGCAGGAAGTCGACATGGATCGGCTCGTCGGTGACGGGATGGAACTGTACGTCCCTGGGCAGCACCCTGTGGGTCTCGCCGTTGACCCTGATATCGACCAGCTTGGTGAAGAACCCGGTCTTCGTCAGTTCCAGGAGCAAGGTCTTGGGGTCCACCGAGACCATCAGCGGCTCTTGCTTGTTGCCGTAGATCACGGCGGGGACATAGCCGGCGCGCCTGACCGCGCGCGCGGCGCCCTTGCCGGCGGTGTTGCGGGCATTGGCGGGTAGGTCGACGACGTCACTCATGTCGCTAAGCTCCTGAAATTACGTACTAACGATATTTCCCCGGCGCCAAAGAGTCCAGCGCCCAATCCCCCTGGCGGCCCGGCGGGGCCGGTCGCGGGCAACGGATGGGACCCATTTTCGGGGGCAATGGCCTTAATCGAACAGACTGGACACCGAACTCCCGTCACTGATACGGCGCACCGCCTCCGCCATTAGCGGAGCAATGGTCAGTTTGTCAATAGTGTTCGATCCGCGAACGTCCTCGGTCTCCATGATGGAGTCGGTGACCACCAGTTTTTCCAGTCGTGACGCCGACACCCGCGCCACGGCATCGCCCGAGAACACGCCGTGGGTGACATAGGCGGCGACCGACTTGGCGCCCGAATCCATCAGGGCGTCGGCGGCATTACACAATGTTCCCGCCGAATCGACGATGTCGTCGATCAGGATGCAATGCCGCTCGGCAACGTCGCCGATGATGTTCATCACCTCGGACACGCCGTCGCGCTCGCGGCGCTTGTCGATGATGGCGAGGTCGGTGTCCAATCGCTTGGCCATGCCCCGCGCCCTGACGACGCCGCCGACGTCGGGCGAGACGATCGTCAGATCGCCGTTGTCGAACTTTTCCCTGATGTCCTTGGCGAACACCGGTTCGGCATAGAGGTTGTCCACCGGGATGTCGAAGAAGCCCTGGATCTGGCCGGAGTGGAGGTCCATGGTCAGGACCCTGTCGGCGCCCGCCGTGGTGATCAGATTGGCCACCAGCTTGGCCGATATCGGCGAACGCGGCGTCGTCTTGCGGTCCTGGCGGGCATAGCCGAAATAGGGGATGACGGCGGTCATGCTGCGGGCCGAGCCCCGCTTCAAGGCGTCGAGGGTGACCAGCAGTTCCATCAGCGTGTCGTTGACCGGAAAAGACGTCGACTGGATGACGAAAACGTCCTCGCCGCGGATGTTCTCCTCGATTTCCACGAACACTTCCATGTCGGAAAAGCGGCGGATACTGGCCTTGGTGAGTTCGAGATCCAGGTAATCCGCCATCGCTTCGGCCAGGAGCCGATTGCTGTTACCGGCGAGGACTTTCATGCAAAGGTCCCTTCGTGGCGCATCGGGGGGCGATTCGCGCCGGGCCAGGCCGGCGCCCAAAAGCTTGTGAGAGCGCGGAATGTACCAGTGCGCCGGGTCCCTGTAAATGGCCCCGTCGGCGCCCCGAAGCAAACCGCCAAAGCCAGATATTCCTCATCTATTCCGGCATTTATTGCCCTCCGACGGCGCTCGCCCGCCGCCGTCCCGTGGGTCATCTTGTTCCCGACGCGCCACGCCGCGCCCGGCGCTCGATAAGTTCCGCCACGCCCGATGCGGCGGCCTTGGCGGCGGCGTCGGCCCATTCGCCCCAGGGGCCGTCGAGCGCCCCCACCGGCACCCGAGCGTTCTGGGTGATGGTGCCGACCTCGGCGCCCTCGGCATCGATCGCCGTCCAGGTGATGGCCACCCTTTGCGTCCCCGATGGCGCGGCGGCGAGCCGCACGCTTCCCAGCAGCACCAGGCTGTCATCGGTGATCTCCTCGCTCAGCCTGACGCCCGCCTTGCGAAGGTGAAAGGCCATGGCGCGCACGAGTGAGTCCCGGCCGTCCCCGGGGGCGTCGTCGACCGATAGGATGACGACCCTCGGCCCGGTGATGGCGGGGGAGAGCCGGGCGTCGGTGCCGGCGAGAAGCCGGGCGATTTCGGGCGCCGCCTTCTTCGCCAGCGCCCGCAAAAGGGGCCGGGCGCCCATCTTCCAGGCCGGGTTGAGCGCCTGGGCGGTCTGCTGGAAGGTGCCGACGGGGCGCCCGCGGCTGTCGTTCAGCCGCCAGGAAATTCTGATCTCATCCCGCATGGCGTCGAGAGGCGCGGCCGTGGCGCTGGCGAAAAGGAGAAAACTTTGGCGGTTGCCGGCGGTGGTGCTCGCCACCACGTCGGTCTCGCGCAGCGCCCGGGCCATTTCGCCGGCAAGGGCGCGTGACGCCGGCGCGCCGGCGATTTCCTTGACGACGATGCCGGTACGCGCGCCGGGCCAAAGCAGGGCGTTGGCGTCCTTGTCCGCCGGCTGGAACGGCTGCGGCAGGGGCTGGCAGGCGGCGACGCTCAAGAGGCCGGCCACCAGCGCGGGCCCAGCCGCCAGCCTAAAAGACACAACTCACCATCAGACCGAGGACGAGCACGATGATGAAGATGATGAGATACGGCATTCCCCCTCCGCCGATCGGCCTTCATTGCACCGGTGCCCGAGGCAAGTGCCGGGCGCCGCCGCTTGGACTTCCCTTATCGCCACAGTTTTGCGCTTGCCGGGCCGGCTGGCAAGGGCGTTGTTGGCGCCGCGATCCCGTCTCTGGCGCCTCGCCACGGCGGCGCCTCCCCTCTGGCGCCGGTCAGGGCGCCAGCGCGATCGCCGAAAGGCCGCGGCCGTAACCTTGCTCGCCGCGAAGGACGCTGCGGCGGTAGCTGAAGAAACGGTCCTCCTCGGCGCAGGTGTCATGGCCGCTCGCCACCACCTCGCCCAGGCCCAACGCGGTGAGCCTGGCGCCGATGTAGGCCTCGAAATCGAAGTGGTAGTGGCCGCCCGCCGCCGCGGCGAAGAAACGCCCGTTCGCCGGCTCCTCGGCGAGGAAGGGCGCGGGGTATTCCGCACCGACCTCGTAGGAGTCCTTGCCGATACAGGGGCCGATGGCGGCGACGGTGTTCGCCGCCTCGGCGCCGAGCCCGGCCATCGCTTCGATGGTGGCTTCGAGCACGCCGCCGAGCGCCCCGGGCCAGCCGGCATGGGCGGCGCCGATGACGCCGGCGGTAGCATCGGCCAACAAGACCGGCGCGCAGTCCGCGGTCAAAATACCAAGGGCGATCCCCGGCGCCCGGGTGACCAAGCCATCGGCGGTCGGCCGCTCCTCCTGGGCGAAGGCGCGTTCGACCACTTCGACCGTGGCGCCATGCACCTGTCTGGCGGTGAGCAGCGCTTCGGGCGCCAGATCGAGCCGCGCCATGGCGCGCGCCCGGTTGACGGCGACCTTGTCGCGGTCGTCGCCCGAGCCGAAGCCGGTGTTGAGGGAGCTGAAGATACCCTCGCTCACGCCGCCCTGGCGGGTGAAGAAGGCGTGCCTGATGGCGCCGATTTCGTCGAGCGCCGCGACGGTGATCATTGCGCCGTCTCGAAACCGGGCGGCGCCGGCTGGCCGGTCTGCGCGAGGCATAGCGCCTTGAAGAGGACGCCCATTTCGCCTGACGCCACCAGTCGCCTGAGGCCCGAGCGGAGGTCCCGGGCCTGCCCGACTGAGGCGCCTTCGAGAAGGGCCTCGGTCCTGGCGTCGATGCCGAGGCTGCCGAGAAAGGCGCCTTGGGACACCGGGCCAAAGGTGGCGGCGCCGGCCCCGGCCGCGGCCGCGGCGAGGGCCTCGAAATCGACATGCGCCGTCAGGTCGGCGGCGCCGGGATCGGCAAGCACGTCGTGGTATCGGTGCCCCTTGACCGCCTGCAGCGTCTCGCCCGGGGCGCTTCGCTCATGCCCGTAGTCGACGATCAGCGCGACGCCGCCGGAGCGCGCCAGGCGCCCGCCGATGTCTCGCGCCAGCGCCCGGCCCTCCGGCGAGACCTCGCCGATGGCGCCGAGCGGCACGGTTTGCCGAGCGGCGTGGAGGACGGAGGCGGGCAGGGGGGCATCGGGTTCCGCCGCCCCGGTGGCGAGGGTGAAGCGGAACTGATCGCTCGCGGCATCGAATTGGACCAGCCGTTCGACCCAGCCCTTGCCGGTACGCTCGAACTGTTGGACCGGCAGGGCGTCGAAGAACTCGTTGGCGATCAGGATCATCCGCCCGTCCGGCACCCGATCGAGGCGGGCGTGCCAGCGGGGCGCGTATTCGCCGAGGTTTTCGCCTTGCCGGGCGCGCAGCGCCGGGCTGGTCTCGACGAGATGAAGGCGCATGGCGTCGATGAAGTCGGGCGCCGCGCGCGCGGCACCGAGCGCATCGGCCATCAGGGTCCCGCGGCCGGGACCGAGCTCGACCAGGTGCACCACCTCAGGCCGTTCCATCTGCCGCCAACAGATGACGCACCAGAGGCCGATCAGCTCACCGAACATCTGGCTGATCTCGGGCGCGGTGATGAAGTCGCCGCGGACCCCGAAGGGATCCTTCCCCATGTAATAGCCGTATTTCGGATGGCCGAGCGCCGCCGCCATGTAATCGGCGACGGTGATCGGTCCCTGGCGCTCGATGCGGCGGCGCAAGATACGGGCAAGCGCGTTCATGGCCGGCGGACGGCGGCGGCGATGAGGTAAAGGCCCAACGCCAGCAACGGAAGGGACAGGATTTGGCCCATGGTGGCGCCGGCGAGGAGGAATCCGAGATGGGCGTCGGGCTCGCGGAAGAACTCGACGAAGGAGCGAAAGGCGCCGTAACCGGTCAGGAAAACGCCGATGAGCAAGCCGTGCCGCGCCCGCGCGCCGGTCAGCCTGTCGATCGCCAGCAGGATGAGGAACAGCACCAGCCCCTCGAGCGCCGCCTCGTAAAGCTGGCTCGGATGGCGCGGCGCCGGCCCGCCCCTCGGGAACACCATGGCCCAGGGCACGTCCGTCGCCCGGCCGAACAGCTCGCCGTTGATGAAGTTGGCGACGCGCCCGAAGAACAGGCCGATGGGCGCCACCAGGGCGATGAGGTCGCAGACGCCGAGCAGATTGAGACCGCGTTTGCGGCTGAACAGCACGATCGCCGCCGCCACGCCGAGGAGCCCGCCGTGAAACGACATGCCGCCCCGCCACATGGCGAAGATCTCGAGCGGCCGGAAGAGGAAATATTCGGCGTTATAGAACAGCACGTAACCGAGCCTGCCGCCAAGGATGATCCCAAGGGTCGCCCACAACAGGAAATCGTCGACGTCTTGGCGCGCCATGATTTTGGGCTTGCCCTCGGCGAGACGCAGCATATACCGCCAACCGATCAAAAGCCCGGCGACGTAGGCCAGCGCGTACCAGCGGATGACCAATGGCCCGAATTCCACCAGCACCGGATCGATCGCCGGGAAGGGGAGGGTCAGGGGCATGAATGCCGGCCCCCGCCGCGCGCAACCCCCGCCCGATGGGCGGGCGCCGGCACTCTACCCCCGCCACGCCGTCGGCCCGTCATCGGGATGCCGTTCATCCGTAGCGGGGCGCCGTTCATCTGTAGGGATCGTCGGTGTCGAGGTAGTCGCGGACATAGCGGCCGACGCCTTCCTCGATGGCGGTGAAAGCTTTATCGTAGCCGGCGGCCCCGAGGCGGTCCATCTTCGCTTCGGTGAAATACTGGTACTTCTCGCGGATTTCCTCGGGCGTATCGACGTAATCGATGTTGGCCTCCTTGCCGAGCGCCGCGAACACCGCCCGCGCCAGATCGGCGAAGCTCCTGGCCTTGCCGGTCCCCATGTTGAACAGGCCGCTGACGTCGGGGTGGTCGAACAGCCAACACATGACATCGGCGCAGTCCTCGACCCAGACGAAATCGCGCGACTGGCCGCCGTCCGGATAGTCCGGGTGGTGGGACTTGAACAATATTGCCGCCCCGTCCCGCTTGGCCACGGGATAGATCTGGGCGGCGACGCTTTGCTGGGGACCCTTGTGATATTCGTTGGGCCCATAGACGTTGAAGAACTTCAGCCCCACCCATTGGCGCGGCGCCGGCGCGCCGTTCTCGATCGCCCGGGCGACGCGGCGGTCGAACAGGTGCTTGCTCCAGCCATAGGCGTTCAGGGGCTTGAGCCGGGCCA
>JADFPK010000096.1 GCA_022562375.1 Pseudomonadota bacterium | reverse complement strand
TGCAAATCCTGAAGAATATCCCCCAGGAGCAGATGGAGGCGTTGTCGGACCTTCTCTAAACCCGCGGTCCGCGGTCGCTGGTGCCCCAATCGAAACGACCCGGCCGTTATGACATTCGGTTTTACTCGGCGGCGGCGCTCAACAGCCTTTGGCCGCCGAAGCGTTCGCCCCAGCGCCCGATGACCTCCTTGTTGTAGACGTTGTCCGGCACCTCGCCGCCCAACGCGGTCAACACCGACCTGGTGGCCCACAGCGCGCCGGGGTGAAGGCCGCTGCCGAGATTCGAGGACACCATGTGGGGCGACAGAAGGACCTTGTTGCCGAGCGCCAGCAACGGCGAATCGGTGGCCAAAGGTTCGTCCTCGAACACGTCGACGGCGGCGGCGGCGATGCCGTCCCGGGCCAGGGCCTCGGCCAGGGCGGCCTCGTCCACCGCCTGGCCGCGGGAGGTGTTGATGAAGATTGCGGTGGGCTTCATCATCCCCAGTTCGGCCTCGCCGATCATCTGGCGCGTCTCCCTGGTGAGGATGACGTGGAGGCTGACGACGTCGGATTGGCCGAGCAGGGTCGCGAGGTCCACTTCCTCCGCCCCGTGGCCGGCGAACTCCGCCTCCTCGATATAGGGGTCGGAGCTGAGGATGCGGACGCCCCACGGCGCCAGCAAGTCGGCGACCCGCCCGCCGATCCTGCCCAGCCCGATGATGCCGACGGTGATGCCCGGATAGCCGTCCTTGCGGGCGCCGAGATAGGTGCCCTGCAGCGCTTGATCGCGCCAGCGGCCGAGCTTCATGGATGCGTCCTTCTCCCGGGTTCTCTTGAGGAGGGCGAGGATCATGGCGATGGTGCCTTCGGCGACGCCGCCGCAGTTGGCCTCGGTCGGCGCGTGGGTCACCATGATGCCCAACTCGGTCGCCGCGTCGACGTCGACGTCATCGATGCCGACGGTGTACTTGGCGACGATGCGCAAGGCGTCCGAGCTTTCGAGGACCCTTCGGGAGATCGGGCTGGAGCGGATCGAGGACCCCATGAGGGCGGCGCTGGCCTCGGCCAGACGGCACATCTCGTCCTCGTTGTTGCCATGGGGGGTATGCCAGGACGCGCTGCCGAGCACCACCCGGCAGCCGGCGTCCTCGAGCTTCTGGTGACACTCGCTGGCCCTTTCGTTGGGCGAAAAGACGAATATCTTGGGCGCCGTCATGCCGGCTCCTCCCATCGTTGTTATAAAACTTCCGGCGCTAGAGGGCGAACAGGGCTTCGGCGTTGTCGCGCAGGATCGCCTTCTTCTCGTCGGCGTCGATGACGTCGGTGGCGCGGATCTCCTCGAGGTTCTCGGGGAACTCGCCGTCCCAATGGGGCACGTCGGTGGCGTAGACCAAATGCTCGACGCCGACGAAATCGATGGTCTCGCGCAGCAGCGTTTCCTTGCCCTCGATGGACACCTTGATGGAGGATTCGCGGAATATCTCCGACGGCTTCCGCTTGAGATGCGGCATCTCCTCCTCGCCCCGCTTCTCCCAGTGCTCGTCCAGCCGGTCGAGGTAATAGGGCAGCCAGGTCGCGCCGATCTCGAGGAATGCCAGCCTGAGATTGGGGTAGCGGACCGGCACGCCCTGGCACATCACCGAGGTGAAGTTGAGCAGGATGCCCGCCGGGAAGCCGTAGCAATGGACCTCGGCGAAGGTCTTGAGCTTGCCGGCGCCCCATTCGTGGGCCCAGTGGCGGGTGCCGTGGATGCCGATGGTGGCGCCGAAGGCCTCGGCCGCCTCATAGACCGGATCGAAGAACGGGTCGCCAAGGCCGAACGGCAGGCCGTCGGTGACCACCTCGAAGCCCTTGAGCCCGAGCTCCTTGGTGGCGTACTCGACCTCGGCGGCGGCCGCCTGGGGGTCGCGCAGGGGCAGGGCGCCCATCGGGTGCAGGCGGTCGGTCTGATAGTCGTTGGCGAAATGGGTGTTGATCGCCCGGCCGGCGGCGGCGGCGAAATCGAGCTCCAGGAGCTTGCCGATATGGCCCGATCCGGTGGGGAACAGGACCGCCTGCTCGATCTCGTGGTCGTCGAGGATGCGGTGCCAGATATCGACCTGCTGCTTCGCCGTCAAGCCGCGTTCGTAGCCGTAGGGCGCCTCGATCTTGCCGATGAGATCGGTGTCCCAAGGCTGGAAGTTGCCGGGCCACAGCGGCGTCGGCCGGTTCTTGAAGGGGGCGTCCATGTAACGCCGGATTTCGTCCGGATTCTCGAGAATATGCCCGTCGGCGTCGATCGCCGGGATCGCTGTCGCCATGTGGTCCTCCCCTGTGCTGATTGCGGCGTCGCTTTGGGGGCCATTTTATCGCCCCCGGGCGCGGGGTGTCCACCACGGCCTGTGCGGCGCGCCGGACAGACGGGGGCGGGTCGGAACAGGTTGATCGCGGGGATCTCCCTGAGGACCGGGAACCAGTCGCCGATCACCGTCCGCGGCCATGGAATGACCCGTATCCCGTGGAACGGCACATAGCGGAAGAGCCAAAGCCCGATCGATATTTTCAACGTTCTTGGCCAGCTCTCGTTGCTGGAAAAGCGGATGTATCCGACCAGGAAGAAGAAAATCGCCTTGAAAATCCGAGGATCAGAGAATCACATTGCAGGGAAGCTTTTCAACCCGGCAGGCGCATCACGGAGAGCTTGACATCCAATCCACGAGTTAGAGAACAGCTTCGGTTATTTTCGGTATAGCCGGGCGGGCCGTGCCCCCCAAGGTCCGCCAATCGGCCGGAATCGGCGTCGGATCGCACGTGTATCGAAAAGGGTTATTTTCGGTGCATTCGGTCCCTGCGGCGAGGGGAGGCTTGGCGGGTGCTTTCGTGCTATCCCATTCCGCTCAGCTGCCCTGCTCCCCAAACACCTGCTCACGGGCGGTATCGGCAAGCTCGTTCATTTTCTCACGGACCTGGATGCCGGTCACGTCCAAGCCCTTGGCGGTCAAATCCGCGAGCACCTTTTCCAGAACATCGTCATCGCCGGGCCTGTCGAAGTCCGCCGCCACCACTTCCTTGGCATAGTCATCGGCGATCGGGCTCGACAATCCCATCCTGGCCGCGGCCCACAGCCCCAGTAGCTTGTTGCGCCGGACACCGATTTTGAACCGGGCCTCCTCGTCCAAACGGAACTTGGCCTCGAATGCATTTTTTCTATCCTTGAAGACAGTCATCAGAATTGCGCTCCCTTTCCGCGGCAGAAGTTGAATTAAGGACCTGCCGAGTGGCCCTTAGTGTAGCACAGCCTGGGCCACATCGATGGTTTTAAACGGATTTACCGGTGCCGCCACCCGGCTTATCGCCTACGCAAATGGCTTGGAGCCGCCATTCCTGGCACCATTCGATGCTGCCCGAGAGCGGAGATAAGCCGCGGGCGCCCGAGGGCGGCGGTCGATAATATTGCGCATCCAATCACTTTCGGCGATTGTCCTAGCCGCTAACGGCGACCCGGCGGCCGGTGTGTCGACGCCGATTTTCGCATCCGGCCGACACCGGGGCCGCCAATGGGGCCGACACCGGGATGGAACGGATTTCGCAATGTCGAATAGGATGAAGCGGATGAAACCCGGTCTTTTATTCCTCGCCGCCGGCGCCCTCGTCGTGTTTGGCGCCATGCACGCGCGGGACACGCAGGGCGCGGCCGGCGCGCCTATCGCCACTCCCCACCCGGCGGGCGGCATGGCGCCCCGGCCCGGCGGGATCGACGTGGCGGAATCGAAGGCCCGGGACGGTTTGCCGGCGGCGTTGGAGTTCGACGGCGCGATGGCGCCCGTTCCCGGTGGATCTTTCGTCATGGGCGATGACGAGGGCGACCCCAACGAGACACCGAAACCGGCGAGGGTCGGGGCATTTTCGCTCATGCGTCTGGAAGTCACCAACCGCCAATTCTCTGTCTTCGCCGCCGCCACCGGGTACCGCACGGACGCCGAGAAAAGCGGTAGCGGCTATGTTTGGGATCGAACCTGGCGGCGGGTGCCGGGCGCCGACTGGCGCCACCCCAACGGCAGGAACGGTTCGATCGACGCGAAAATGGACCATCCCGTGGTCCAGGTCTCTGCCCGCGACGCCGCCGCTTTCTGCGCCTGGCGCGGGCTCAGGCTGCCGAGCGAGGCCGAGTGGGAGTTCGCCGCCCGGGGCGCCGAGGGCCGCCGCTACCCGTGGGGCATGAGTCCACCCGGCACACAGGCGCTACGGCGGGCCAATTTCGGCACCGTGGAGTGCTGCGCCCCCGATGCCGCCGACGGTTATCGGCGCACGGCGCCGGTCGGCCAATTTTCGCTCGGCGCCTCGCCGTTCGGCATTCTCGATATGGCGGGCAATGTCTGGGAATGGACGGCGAGCCGTTTTCCCGGGCGACCGCAATGGGTGGTGCTGCGCGGCGGTGGGTGGGGAAACGACCCCTACTGTCTGCGCACCGCCTACCGTCACGGCAACCCGCCCGACATCGGACTCGACATGGTTGGTTTCCGCTGCGCCGGAGACCCAAAGCGATGAGACGCGCCGGCCGGCTGTTGGTCGCCGCCGCCGTCCTGCTTCCCTTGGCCGCCGCGCAAGGGGCCGCCGAGCCCGTCACGGCGCCGCCGAATGAGCCGGCGCGCGCCCTGGAAGTCCTGCTGACCGTCGGCCCCTGGCCGACCCTGTCCGCCCTGATCGGCTACCGCGGGCGGGTGTGGTTTGCCAACAGCGTCCGTTATCCCGATCACAATTCGGCCGACCTTTACAGCCTCGGTGTTGCCGGCGGCGATCTTCGTTTCGAGCGTCACCTGTTCACCCAGGACGTCGGCACGCCGGTGGCCGCTGGCGGGCTTCTTTACTGGCCCTTCGAGGACCCGCGCCCTTCCGTCGGCTGGGGCCATATCGCGGTCACCGACGGCGACGGCTGGCGACTGCGGGTGATGCCCGGTGACCCGCCGATGTTTCATGTCCACGCCATGGAAAGTCTGGGCGGGCGCCTTTATGCGGCGACGTCGGCCTGGCGGGCGGGGCTCCACGTATCGACCGACGGCGGCCTGCGCTGGCGGCGGATTTACGACCATCCGACGCCGAAGCGGCAGATCTCCCGCATCATCGCCCTGGCGGGTTTCGGCGGGCGTCTGTTCGGCGCCCTCGTCGAGCGCCGCGACGGCGCCCCGCGCTTCCCCTTGCTGGTCCTTGACGGCGACGCCGTGACGGAGGTCCCGGGTTGGCCCGAGAAGGCGAGGACGCTCGATCTGGCTGCCGCCAAGGGAGGCGTCTACGGGCTGGTTCGCGATGCCGGCGGGGTGGCTTTCTGGCGTACCGACGGGCGGCTCAGCAAGCGCCTCGCCGGCGCCGCGGCGATGCCGCCGCTACGGGCCTTCGCCGCCGACGCCGATGGGTTTTGGGGCGTCGGCGACGCCTCGGGCGGCGGCGCCCTGTGGCACAGCGGCGATGGACGCCGTTGGCGCCGGGTGCAGGACCTCGCCGGCGGCCGGCCCGTCGATGTCGTGGTCTATCGAAGGCGGGTCTATGTGAGTGGTACCGGCGCCGAAGGGCGCGGCATATTGTGGGGCCCGCCCCCCTCTTCATCCCCGATCCTGCCGCCGGGTCCGCCGCCGGCCTGGCCCTCGCAGCCGACCCCCGGGGCGGTCGACTGGACCGCCGCCCGGACGATGATGAACGAAGCCGTTGCCGAACCCGGCGCCTACCGCACCCGACTGCGCGACCTGGTATACCGATGGGCCCTCGCCGGACCGCCGCCCGGGTTCTTCGAGGCCGCCTTGGACTCGCCGTTTCCGGACCGGACGGTGGCCATGTTTGGCGGCCGATTGACGCCAAGGGCGGTCGATCTTGGCCGCCATGTTCTGCTCTGGGGCATGGGCGTGGCCGGTCGGGGAAGGGTGCCCGGGGCGCTGCTGGAACGGCCTTGGACTCTGGTCTCGAACCGGCCGCAGAAGTGGTTCGATTCCCTGCCCATGGCGCTGTTCGCGGTGAGCTGGGTCGGCCAGAACGACGGGGCGACGGTGGCTGGCCTGATCCGCCGCCTGGACCGGGCGGCGGATCCCGGGTGGCTCAGGGGCGACATCATCGGCGCGCTTGGCGCCGTGACCGGGAAACGTTTCGGCCACGACATCGGGGCCTGGCGCCGATGGTGGGCGGAGGCCAAAAGGCAGTGGTCGCGGTAATCGGGCGCTTCGAGAACCGGGTGATGGCGGTCAGCCCGTTTACAGCCGAGTCGCATTGGATGCCGAATCTCGCCAGTGAAGCGCGGCAAGGGGCGCTCAGCAACGAACCCAGCACTGAATTCACCGCAAATTTCCCATCGCGTAGGTAAACTCGACATACGCCAATAGGTTTTCAACAGCTGCAACTGGTTTCGGTACATCGGCAGGTTCTATTGCCGCCATTTGGCAGGCGGCTATCCGCCGGCCGACCGGGCGCGGCGGAAACCGATGTTGTGGTGCCCGGCAAGGGGATTGCGGGATACCTTCGCCCCACGCCAAGTCGTGCCGAGGGTCTCGGCGCCGGTGTCGGCCGCGCCGCCCCTGGTCACGCGCTCGCCGCTGGCGTCGGGATGCTCCCGCCCGTCCTCGGCGCCATAAGGGTAGGGCTCATACAGGCTGCTCACCCATTCGTGGACGTTACCGGCCATGTTCATCACACCCTCCGGTGTCGCCCCTCGTGGCGGCGATCCCACGGCCACGGTCTGGCCCCAGCCGGAGCCGTAACGCGCACGGCTCTTGTCCGGCGGCCGATCGCCCCAAGGATAGGGGCGGCCCTCGGTGCCCCGCGCGGCGCGCTCCCATTCCGCCTCGGTCGGCAAGCGTTTGCCGCGCCACCGGCAATAATCCCTGGCGCCGCGCCAACTGGTCTCTACGACAGGGTGGTTCT
>JADFPK010000095.1 GCA_022562375.1 Pseudomonadota bacterium | reverse complement strand
GTCGCTGAGGAGGAAGATCCACATCATCGCCTTGCCCCAGGGGACATTCTTGAACGCCCGCTGGTCCGATGACCAGTCGGCGACGACGCCCCCCAAGCCTTCGGGCGGCGCCAGCGCTTCTCCCGTATTTGTCGCCTCGGCTTGTGTCATGTGCTCTTCGTCCTCCTTACGTCAACAACAGCAGACCAAACAGAACCAGCCAAACGACCAGCAGGAAGTGCCAGTAAATGGCGCATAACTCGACGCTGAGGTGGACTTGCCCCGGCGTCGATCCGCGCCACACCTTGGCGGTGGTCCTGCCCCAGGCCACCAGGCCGCCCAACAGATGCACGGCGTGCACCGCGGTGAACAGGTAGAAAAAGGCGTTGGCCGGGTTCGACGCCGCGAAATAACCCATGGCGATCAGTTGTTGCCACGCCAAAATCTGTCCGGCCAGGAAGGCAAAGGCGAAAACGCCCGCCGCCAGCAGCCCGGCCCTGACGCCGTCTATTCGTCCCCGATCGGCGCCAACCCACGCCCGGTGGAACGCCACGCTGCTGGCGACCAGTAACGCGGTGTTCACCCACAACAGCCACGGCTCGGGCATCGGACGCCAGTCTCTGACCACCATCCGATCGGCGTAAGCGACGATAAAGAGCGTGAACAGCACCGTGATCACGCCGAGAAACACCCGTAGGCCGAGCTGCGGCGTCGGCAAGGAAAAAATGCCGGCGCCGTCGGTGTCGGCGCCCTGGCTCTCTCCCTCCAGCCAGGGCTTCTCCGTCAGATGATCGAAAAAACCCACTGATTGGCTGCCTAGACGCCCGAGTCCCTAGGGCCTTCGTCCATGACGACCTGATCCGGCGGAACGTTTTGCGGCAGGTAATCATCGGCGACGCCCGGCACGCCATAAGAGTAAGGCCAGCGATAGACCAGCGGCAACGTCTCGCCGAAATTGCCGTGTCCCGGCGGAAACTCTTCGGTCTGCCATTCCAGCGAGTTGGCCTTCCACGGGTTGCGGCCGCATTTTTCGCCCTTCACATAGCTCCGCGCCATGTTGAAGAAGAACACCAGTTGGGCGAAGCCGACGATCAGCGCCACGACGGTGATGAACGCGTTCAGCGTCGCCGCCGATTCCGGGATGAAGCTGGTATCTCCCATTTCGAAATAGCGGCGCGGCACGCCCAGAAAACCCAAATAGTGGATGGGCAGGAATATCGTATAGGCGCCGACGAAGGTGACCCAGAAGTGAAATTGGCCCAGCGCTTCATTGTACATTCGCCCGGTTATCAAGGGGTACCAATGGTATATCGCCCCGAAAATGACCATAAGCGGCGCCACGCCCATCACCATATGGAAATGCGCCACCACGAACATGGTGTCCGATAGCGGCACATCGACGACGACATTGCCGAGGAACAGGCCGGTGATACCGCCGTTCAGGAAGGTAATGATGAAGGCGATGGCGAAAAGCATCGGCACCGTCAGTTGGATATTGCCCTTCCACAAGGTCAGCGTCCAGTTGTAGACCTTGAGCGCCGTGGGGACGGCGATAATGAGCGTGGTGGTGGCGAAAAAGAACCCGAACCATGGGTTCATGCCGCTGACATACATGTGATGCGCCCAGACGATGAAGCTAAGCGCGCCGATCGCGACGATCGCCCAGACCATCATCCGGTAGCCGAAGATGTTCCTTCTGGCATGGACACTGATCAGATCGGAGACGATGCCGAAGGCCGGCAGGGCAACGATGTAGACCTCGGGATGGCCGAAAAACCAGAACAGGTGCTGAAACAACAGCGGGCTGCCGCCATCGTACTCGAGTTGCTCCCCCAACGAGATCATCGCCGGCATGAAGAAGCTGGTCCCCAGCAGCCTGTCCAGGGTCATCATCACGGCGCCGACGAACAAGGCGGGGAAGGCCAACAGCGCCAGGATGGTGGCGACGAAAATGCCCCATACCGTCAAGGGCATGCGCATCAGCGACATCCCCCGGGTGCGCGCCTGCAGCACCGTGACCACGTAGTTCAACCCCCCCATGGTGAAACCGACGATGAACAAAGCCAGCGAAACGAGCATCAGAACGATGCCCCACTCCGACCCCGGGGTGCCGGCGGTGATGGCCTGGGGCGGATACAGCGTCCAGCCGGCGCCGGTGGGCCCGCCCGGCACGAAGAAGCTCGCCACCAGCACCAGCACGGCGAGCAGATAGACCCAGTAACTGACCATATTCACATAGGGGAACACCATATCGCGGGCGCCGACCATCAGCGGGATCAGGTAGTTGCCGAAGCCGCCAAGGAACAGCGCCGTTAACAGGTAAATCACCATGATCATGCCGTGCATGGTGATGAATTGGTAGTATTGCTCCGGCTCGATGATGGAGAAGGTATCGGGGAAGCCCAACTGCAGCCGCATCAACCACGACAATACCAGGGCCACCAGCCCGATGGCGATCGCCGTGAATGAGTATTGGATGGCGATGACCTTGGCGTCTTGGGAGAAGACGTATTTCGTTACCCAGCTTTTCGCATGATAGAGATCAACCTCGGCGACCTCGGCAGGCGGGACAAGACTGGTTTCATCAGGTGCGGCATAGGCCATTAAAATACCCTCTTGGCTTTACTTTCATCAGGTTCCAACGGTTTCGGTCCCATCGTGGATGCGCGCTCGGCGCTCACCGCCTCGCTCGAGACCAGTTTCACCCCATTCCCGGTGCCTGTCGCGGCTTTGGCCATCGACTGGGCGAAGGTCGGCTGCGTTTCCAGCCACGCCTTGAAGGCGCTCTCCTCCTCCACCACGACCTTGCCGCGCATGGTATGGTGCCCGACGCCGCATAACTCGAAGCAGAGGATATCGAATGTCCCGGTTCTGGTGGGGGTGAACCAGAAATAGGTGACCTGACCCGGCACCAGATCCATCTTTGCCCGGAACTGGGGCACATAGAAGTCGTGCAGGACGTCTATCGAGCGGAGCAACACCTTGACCGGCTGATCGAGCGGCAGATGTAACTCATCGTCCTCTACCAGGACATCGTCTTGTCCGTTGGGATCGTCCGGATTCAGACCAAACGGGTTTTCATCGCTGATCTTGCGGACGTCGGAGGTGCCCAACACGCCGTCCTTGCCGGGGAAACGGTAGCTCCACTGCCATTGCTGGCCGACGACCTCGAACTCCGCCGCCCCTTCCGGGACGGTGACGAAATCGTTCCATACGAACAGACCGGGTGTCAACATCACCACCACGCCCACCGTGGTCAAGCCGGTGAGCCACAACTCCATCTTCGTGTTCTCCGGCTCGTACGCCGCCCGCTTTCCCGCCTTGTACCGGTAGCGCCACACGCAATAGGCCATGAACAACATGACGAAGATGAAAACGACCCCGGTGACCCAGAAGGTGATGTCGATCGTCATATCGATGTAGCCCCAATTCGAGGCAATCTCCGTCGACCACCAGGGGCTAAAAAGATGGAATGCGATGGTGCCGGCGGCGACCAAAATCAGTGCGAATACTACAAACATCCCTTACTCATCCTTCACCTTGCAAAGCCGCGGACATGAAATCGAGGGACCTGGCGCTAATCGAGGCGCCTTGAAGCCCGAACCCGCGCATGGCGCTCACGTCAAGGGACACGCCGCCCAAAAACCCGGCGCGGCGTGTGGAACATCGTGAACATGAAGGCCGCCCGGCCCTGGGCGTGGCTGCACGCCGGACCTGTAACTTCACGTTTGAATTCCTTATGTTAGTCGACGGAAAACCTCCTGCCCCGTTTACATATAGGGGATCGCCATAATCGCGCAAGCCTCATCTCTTTCCCCCGGCCAAAACCGCGGCCGGACCTTCGCCCGAGGCGTCGGATGCACAAACTACACCAAGAGACGGTCGGGTCTCAACCCAAACCGTCACCCCGCCGAGGGCGCCGGAAGTCGCCCTTAATCCCGGCCGGACACGGCAACCGGCGCCCCGGAGACAGCGGATCGTTTCGCCGCCGCCAATTACGTTAGATGACCTATAGCGCAAGGCACTGATTTTCCGGAATATTCCGCGCGCCCCGGGCGTGATGGCCCTCGGCATAGGGCGCGGGGGCGATGATTCCCAGTTTCCCTCGCCGGCCCCAAAGGTTGCGGCTGAATTCGGGTGTTAACTTCCCCATATGCCTATATGTGCTTAGATGACCCGGCGGCGGGCCAAATTCGCCGCCGCCATGCCCCGCCCGGCCACCGCCGCCGGCCTCGATGCCGGGCCGGATCAGGAATCGTCTTTCGAGGAGCTTGCCATGTCCGATCTTGCCGCTACCGATGAGTTGTTCTTCACCCGCGCCGGGCTCGATCGCGCCCGCGTCGAGAACATCGTCGCCGATGCCCTTGGCGGCGCCGATGACGGCGAGCTCTATCTCGAATACCGCGTCTCGGAAAGCCTGAGCTTCGATGACGGGCGGCTCAGGAACGCCAACTTCGACACCGCCCAGGGGTTCGGCCTGCGCGCCGTCGCCGATGAGGCCACCGGCTACGCCCACGCCTCGGAGCTCAGCGAGGAGGCGATCGGACGCGCCGCCAAGACGGTCAAGGCGGTCAGCAGGGGCCATCAAGGGACGCTGGCCGCGCCGCCGCCCGGCACCAACCGCACCTTCTACACCGACGAAAACCCCCTCGGCCTCGTCGACTTCGAGACCAAGGTGAAGCTCTTGGCCGACATCGACGCCTACGCGCGCAACGCCGATGACAGGGTGCGCCAGGTCAGTGTCTCGTTGTCGGGCGAATGGCGCGCGGTGCAGATATTGCGGCCCGGCGGCGAGCGCTGCGGCGACATCCGTCCGTTGGTGCGGCTCAATGTCAGCGTCGTCACCGGCGAGGGCGATCGCCAGGAAACCGGCAGCCATGGCGTCGGCGGGCGGGCGCTCTACGACACCTTCATAGACGCCGAAAGCTGGCAGGCGCAGGTCGACGAGGCCTTGCGTCAGTCCCTGGTGAAGCTCTCCTCAATCGCCGCCCCGGCCGGCGAGATGGACGTGGTGCTGGGGCCGGGCTGGCCCGGCATCCTGTTGCACGAGGCCATCGGTCACGGGCTGGAGGGAGACTTCAACCGCAAGAAGACCTCGGCCTTCTCCGGCCTGATGGGAAGCCGCGTCGCGGCGGCGGGCATCACCGTCATCGACGACGGCACCATGGAAGGGCGCCGCGGCTCGCTGACGGTCGATGACGAGGGCACGCCCAGCCAGCGCACGGTGCTGATCGACGACGGCATCCTCGTCGGCTTCATACAGGACCGCATGAATGCCCGGCTCATGGGCATGACGCCGACCGGCAACGGCCGGCGCCAGAGCTTCGCCCACCGGCCGATGCCGCGCATGACCAACACCTTCATGCTGGCGGGACCCCATGACCCGGAGGAAATCATCGCCTCGGTGGACAAGGGCCTCTACGCCGTGAACTTCGGCGGCGGCCAGGTCGACATCACCTCGGGCAAGTTCGTGTTCTCCGCCTCGGAGGCCTATCTGATCGAGGGCGGCAAGGTGGGGCCGGCGGTCAAGGGCGCGACCCTGATCGGCAACGGGCCCGACGTGCTCGGCCGGGTCTCCATGGTCGGCAACGACATGCGCCTCGATACCGGCGTCGGCACCTGCGGCAAGGAGGGCCAGAGCGTCCCCGTCGGCGTCGGCCAGCCGACACTGAAGGTGAACGCGCTCACCGTCGGCGGCACGGCCGTTTAGAGGCACAATACACCCATGACCGGCGGTCCCTGGTCGCCCGACGACGAAGCCGAACCCGCCCGGCGCGGCCGCCGCTGGTGGCTGTTCATCGTTATCGGCCTGGCCTTCGCGGTCCTGGTCCTTTACCTGGTCCGGCGCTTCCCCGACGCCGTGGCGACGCGCGATGGCCAGGTGCAGGTGGTTACCCTTGTCCTCCTGGCGACGATGGTGGGGAGCGCCGTGCTCTTGGGCCGCGGGATCGGCTTGAAGACCGCGCTCAGGAACGCGTTGACGTGGATCGTCATCGCCCTGGTGCTGATCCTCGGCTATTCCTTCCGCCACGATATCGTCGCCGCCAAGGACCGGATCCTGGCCGAGCTTCTGCCCCACCGGGCGGTCGAAACCGGCCCCGGCACGGTCGCCATCCGTGCCCGCGCCGGCGGACACTTCCAAGTCGAAGCCATGGTGGACGGCGTCGCCATAAGGTTCCTGGTCGATACCGGGGCAAGCGAGGTCGTGCTGAGACCGGCGGACGCGCGGCGGTTGGGGTTCGACCTCGACCGGCTTCGCTTTTCCCGCATCTACCAGACCGCCAACGGCACCGTCAGGGGGGCGCCGGTGACGCTGGGGGAGGTGACGGTGGGGCCGATCCGGCTCGCCAACGTCGCCGCCTCGGTCAACGGCGCGCCGATGAACCAGTCGCTGTTGGGGATGAGCTTCCTCAACCGCCTGAGCGGCTATGAAGTGCGCGGCGACGTGCTGACGCTCCACCGCTGAGTTTTCCGCCCCCGCCGGGGACGGCGCTAATAGGCGTATTCCGCGAAGATGGGATCGACGCTTCCCTGCCAGCGGCCGTGGTAGGCTTTGAGCAATTCCTCGGCCGGGGTGAGTCCGGTCTTGGCGATCTCCATCAAGGTATCCAGGTGATAGGCTTCATCCTTGCCTGAATCGTCGCGCCTGTCGCGCGCCTTCAGGCCGGCCTCGGCCAGGGCCAGGACTTCGCGGGCGAGGCCGCCGAGCGTCGTCCCCTTGAACGGCGTCCCGAGCGCGCGCCGCGACGCCTGATCCCGCAAATAGGCGTGGTCCTCTTCCGTCCAGTCCTTGACCAGGTCCCACGCCGCGTCGAGCACCCCTTGATCGTACAACAGTCCGACCCAGAACGCCGGCAGCGCGCAGATCCGCCGCCACGGCCCGGCGTCGGCGCCGCGCATCTCGAGGAAGTGCTTGAGCCGCACTTCCGGGAACACCGTGGTCAGGTGATCGTTCCAGTCGCTCA
>JADFPK010000094.1 GCA_022562375.1 Pseudomonadota bacterium | reverse complement strand
CCCGAAGGTCTGTACTGTAGCTCCGTGACATCGAACCCTCCTCTTCTGGACCAGAGAGAAGCGAATCACAGATCAAGCCGAAAGGGAATCCTTAAAATGATTCCGCGTTCATTGAAACCGCTCTAGAACCGCTCTAAGGGTAGAGCCAGCTGCGTTCCTGTCTGTAGCGGTCCTCGAAAGCCTTGATCTCGTTCTCGTACTCCAGCGTCAGGCCGATGGCGTCGAGTCCCTCGAGCAGGCAGTGCTTGCGGAACGGATCGACGTCGAATTCGACCTTGGCGCCGTCGGCGCCGGTGAGGATCTGGGGCTCGAGCTCGACGGTCATGGAAGCGCCGGGGTTGGCATGGAGTCCGGCCCGCAGGCGTGCCGCCGTCTCCTCGGCGACGCGGATCGGCAGCACCCCGTTATTGAAGCAGTTGCCGAAGAAAATGTCGCCGAAGCTCGACGCGATCACCGAGCGGAAGCCGTTGGCCATGAGGGCGAAAACCGCCACCTCGCGCGACGACCCGCAACCGAAGTTGTGGCCGGCCACGAGGATGCGCGCGTCGCGGTAAGGGGCCTGGTTGAGGATGAAATCCGGCTTCTCCGAGCCGTCCTCGTTGTAGCGGATGTCGTGGAACAGGAAGGTGTGGTAGTTCTCGTCGTCCCTGGGTTTGCGCATCAAGCGGGACGGGATGATCTGGTCGGTGTCGACGTTGACCTCGTCGAACGGCACCGCCGTCGCCGTCAGGCTGGTGAAAGGCTCCATGTCAGTCTCTCTTCCCGGGCGGCGGGGAAAGTTCCCTGACGTCGGTCAACCGGCCGCTCACCGCCGCCGCGGCGGCCATCGCCGGGCTCATCAGATGGGTGCGCGCGCCGGGGCCCTGGCGGCCCACGAAGTTGCGGTTCGACGTCGAGGCCGAACGCTTGCCGGCATCGAGAGTGTCGCCGTTCATGCCGACGCACATCGAGCATCCGGATTCCAGCCACTCGAAGCCGGCGTCGGTGAAGACGCGGTCGAGGCCTTCCTTCTCCGCCTGCTGTTTCACCAGCCCCGAACCGGGCACCACCATGGCCGGCACCGCCACCCGCCGGCCCTTGACGACGGCGGCGGCGATGCGCAGATCCTCGATCCGGCCGTTGGTGCACGACCCGATGAACGCCTTGTCTATTCGGATGTCGGTGAGCTTCATGCCCGGCGCCAGCCCCATGTAGTCGAGCGCCTTTTGCATCGCCGCGCGGCGCCCGGCATCGGCCTGGTCGGCCGGGTCGGGGACGGAGCCGGTGATCGGCAAGGCGTCTTCCGGGCTGGTGCCCCAGGTGACCATGGGGGCGATCCCGTCCGCCTCGATGCCGACCTCCTCATCGAAGGTGGCGCCGGGGTCCGACGGCAGGGTCTTCCAATAGGCCACCGCCTTTTGCCAGGCCTCGCCCGCCGGTGCGTAAGGCCGGCCCTTGACGTAGGCGAAGGTGGTCTCGTCGGGCGCGATCATGCCGCACCGGGCGCCGGCCTCGATCGACATGTTGCACACCGTCAGGCGTTCCTCCGCCGACATGGCGGTGAAGACGGGGCCGGCATACTCGACGGCGTGGCCAAGGGCGGCGCCGGCGCCGATCCTGGCGATGATCGCCAATATGACGTCCTTGGCCAGGACGCCGAAGGGCCTCTCGCCGGTGACCGTGATGCGCATGGTCTTGGGCTTGCGCTGCCATATGCTTTGGGTGGCGAGAACGTGGGCAACCTCGGACGCCCCGATGCCGAAGGCGATGGCGCCGAGCGCGCCATGGGTCGAGGTATGGGAATCGCCGCAGACGATGAGCATGCCGGGCTGGCTGATGCCCTGTTCCGGCCCGATGACGTGGACGATGCCCTGGCGCTTGTCGTTGAGACCGAAGAGGGTGAGGTCGAACTCACGGGCGTTGCGCTCGAGCTTGACGATCATCTCGGCCCGCTCCTCGTCGGCGGCATCGTCCAGGCCGCGGCCTCGGGTGGGGACATAATGGTCCGGCACGGTGAAGGTCTGGTCGGGCCGGCGCACCGCCAAGCCGGTGTCGCGCAGCATGTCGAAGGCGAAGAACGAGCCGTCGTGGCAGAGATGCCGGTCGACATAGAGCAGGCTCTGGCCATCGTCCCTGTCGACGATCACGTGGCTGTCCCAGATTTTCTCGAACATCGTCCGTGGTTGGGCCATGGCTATCTCTCCCTTGTCCTCGCGGTGCTCAGTAACCGACGCGGGCCTCTTCCGACACGCCGTAGCGCTCTTCAAGCTCCTGGATCTCCGCCATGCCGACGATGTCGAAGAGCTCGGTGAAGCCGGCGATCTCGCCCAGCAGCGCCGCCGGCGACCCCTTTTCCTTGAGTTCCTTGAGCGCCCGCCTGACCGCCGGGATCGCCGCGAGGATGACGAAATTGGGATAGATGGCGAGGCTGAAGCCAAGCTCCCTGGCTTCCTCGGCGTCGAGCATCGGAGTCTTGCCGCTGGCGCCGACGTTGAGGAGCGCCGGCACCCCGAAGGCCGGCGGTATGGCCGCCAGCTGTTGGCGTGTGCGCGGCGCCTCGACGAAGATGACGTCGGCGCCGGCCTTCTCGTATAGCCTGCCCCGCTCGATCGCCGCCTCGAAGCCCTCGACGGCGATGGCGTCGGTGCGGGCGATGAGGACGAAATCAGGATCCTCGCGGGCCTCCACCGCGGCGCGGATCTTCGCCGCCATTTCCGCCGCCGGAACCAATGTCTTGCCGGCGAGGTGCCCGCAGCGCTTCGGCAAGTGCTGATCCTCGATGTGGACGCCGGCGACGCCGGCGCGCTCATAGGCGCGGATGGTGCGCATCACGTTGAGCGGCCCGCCATAGCCGGTATCGGCATCGGCGATCAGTGGCAGGCCCGAGGCCTCGGCGATGCGCGAGGCGTTGTCCACCATCTCGTCCATGGTCAAAAGGCCGACATCGGGCATGCCGAGGCGAACGGCGGTGGTGCCGGCGCCGGTCATGTAGATGGCCTTGAATCCCTCCTCGGTGACGAGGCGCGCGTTGAGCGAATCGGCGACACCGGGCACGATGAGGAACTCGGGCCCCCCAAGGAGCCGGCGCAAGGTCGTGGTCGGCCGTTCGGACATGGCTATTTCCCTGTTTTTCCTTTTCTTTCCACCGCCCGGCTTGGCCTGGCGCCTAACTATCGGACGGCGGCGGAGGGCGGCGGACGGGGGCTGCCAAGTTAACCCATGATCCCCCCGCGGCGTAGGATTTTATAGAGTGAACCGCGGCTCCGCTTCAAATATTATACCCCGGAGGGGCGGGAAGCCGCTGTCGGCCGGCCCCGGCGTCTTGAAGATCAACGTTCGGAATTTCCATGGAACTGGGACTGAAGGGCAGGATCGCCTTCGTGACGGGGGCGAGCAAGGGTATCGGCAGGGCGATCGCCGAGGAATTCGCCCGCGAAGGGGTCGATCTGGCGCTTTTCAGCCGCGACCGGGCGAAATGCGAGGCGCTGGCCGGTGAGATCAGGGCGGAGAACGGCGCCGTTAAGGTCGTGTTCTCGGCCATCGACTTCGAACGCCCCGACACCATCCGCCCGGCGGTCGCCGCCGCGGCCGAGGCCCTTGGCGGCGTCGATATCCTGGTCAACTGCGCCGGCGGCGCGCCGAGGGGCCTGTTGGAGGACATCGGGGACGAGAAATGGGAGGAGGGCTTCGCCGTCAAGCCCATCGGCCTGATGCGCATGTCGCGCGAGGTCCTGCCCTTTCTGCGCCGGTCCACCCAGGGACGCATCATCAATATCGCCGGCACCCGCGGGCGCGAACCGTCGATGTTCTCGGTCATGGCCGGGCCGATCAATTTCGGCACCCTGAGCGCGACCAAGGTGTTGGCCAATGCGCTCGGCGCCGATGGCATCACCGTCAACGCCGTCAATCCCGGCTCGACCGACACCGGGCGCTGGACCGACCTGATCGGCCGCGAAGCCCGGGAACGGGGGGTCTCGGAGGCGGAAGCGGAAAAGCATCTGTTGAGCGAGGTCCCGCTCGGCCGCGTGGTGATGCCGGGGGACATCGCCAATGTGGTGGTGTTCCTCGCCTCCGCCCGCGCCGGCATGATCTCGGGCGCGGCGATCAATGTCGATGGCGGCAGGACGCGGAGCATCTGATCTTCGATCATCAGGCGCCCAAGGGAAGGGCGGGAAATGGCGGAAAGGGGCGCATGAAACACCGAATGATCCTGATCGGCGATGTCAACCTGGTCGGCGTCACCGACCCCGATGTCCCCTTTTCCAAGATCGCGACCACCCTCAAGCAGGCGGACGTCGTGTTCGCCAATCTCGAATGCTGCCTTTACCAATCGCCGAGGCAACGTTCCGGGGAAGAGGAAGGGTTTTACGCCACGCCATTGGCGGGCAGCGCGCTTGAAATGGCGGGGTTTCACGCCGTCGGCAACGCCAACAACGTGAATTACGGCGCCGAGGCGATCGCATCGTCGTGCCAGGAGTTGGACGCCATGGGCATCCTTCACACCGGCGCCGGCATCGATGCGAACGCCGCGCGCGCGCCGGTGATCCTCGACAGGGACGGCGTCAAATATGGCTTTTTGCAGCGGACCTCGGTTTACTGGCCCAACAACCAGGAGGCGGCGGACGACTTGGCCGGCGTCGCGGTGATCCGGGCGCACACCGCCTACCGGACCCGTTTCGAGTTCCGCCGGGCGATGACCAGGCCCGGCGTGGCGCCCGATATCGTCACCTGGGCGGACCCGGAATATCTCGATCGGTTCAGGGGGGACGTGGCGGCCTTGCGCCAGGATTGCGACGTGCTCATCGCGTCGCACCATTGGGGCCTGGCCGCCGAGGTGCTCCGGTATCAGAAAGAGATCGCCCACGCCGCCATCGAGGAAGGCGCCGATATCGTCGTCGGCCACGGCGTTCACTTCCCGCTCGGCGCCGAGATCTACCAGCACAAGCCGATCCTTTACGGCCTCGGCAACTTCTGCTTCCAACTCGGGCATCAGGGCAGGAAACACGGCGACTGGATCGGCATGATGGCGCGGGTGACGCTCGAGGACGGCGAAATCGTCAAGGTCTCGCTTTCCCTGGTGCGCCAGACCGGGCGGAACGAGACCATGCTGCGTCCCGTCGCCGAGGAGCCGGCCGAGATGGAGACCATCATCGCGCGCTGCCGCGAACTCGGCACCGAGATCGAAACCGACGGCGAGGACATGTGCGTTTGGCAAAAAGGCTGAGGCCCGGCGGAACGCCGTCGCTTCGCGCGCGGGGGCTGTTCGATTCGCCGGAGAGGGCGTATCATCGCCGCACCCTCGATTACCGGTTCCCATTAGACCATGCGGATCGTCGTCAACGGACAGCAGGCCTTCGGCAAGGCCGTGCTCGATGCCCTGGTGGAGCGGGGCGAGGACGTCGTCGCGGTATACGTGGCGTCGAAACGCCCGGGCGGCAGACCGGATCCCCTCAAGGAGGCGGCGGTCGCCCACGGCGTGGCGGTCTATGAACCGACCAGCTTCAAGACGCCCGATATCCATGACGAGATGAAGGCGCTCGAGCCCGATCTCGACGCCAGCGGCACGTTCGAGGCCACCGAGCACTTCGTCTATCACACGGATGGGTCGGGCAGCGTTACCGAGCTTACCGATTCCACCGGCGTGGTGGCGCGCGCCTATGCCTACGACGCTTACGGCCAGATCGCCGACGAGATTGGCACCCTCGCCAATCCCTACGCCTACACTGGCCGGGAGTTCGATGCGGAGTCCGGGCTTTATTTCTACCGGGCACGCTACTACGATCCGGAGACCGGGCGGTTCCTCAGCGAAGATCCGATTCACTTCGCCGGGCTCGACGTGAACCTGTACCGGTATGTGTTCAATAATCCGGTCAACCTAACCGATCCCACCGGCCAGATCTTGCCTGCAATCATTGGCGCGGGGTGTATTGCCGGTGCTATCGGAGGCGTCATTGGAGGATTTGACGGTACAGTCGTGGGAGCCATCACTGCAATAACGATTAGTGAGGCGCAATCTGGAGGTGGAGGCGGGGGAGGCTCCTCTAACGATGGATGCGGCGATGCGGACTCGACCGAACCACCTCCCGCTATTCCGACACCAACACCAGGAGATTTCCTGCGGAACGCGGCGTTCGATGCATTTTTCGGCTGCGTTGCCGGGGGTATTGCAGTGATCGGTTTGAATCCAGCTACTGTTTTTACAGCGGCCGCAATCGCCAGTTCTGTAGGTGTCACCGAAGGCTTTATCATGGGGTTTGTCGGACAAATAAAACAGTTGTTCTAGACTTCGTTGTGTATTGTAACCTCGAACTGCTGTGGATAAAAATCGCCTAATTAGTTGCAAGTATCCGTTAGTATGAAGACAATAGAGGTGCTGCCTTGAATAGAGTTTTTTTGATCGGGGTCGTCGTTTATTTTTCAATTGTAGGAATTTTCACGAAGGATGTTGCTGCGCCATTTTTAGAAAAGGAAATATTGCGGATCTTGGATATAAATAAAGATTTTGAGAGCTATGCGTATGTAGCTGCTGTTCTATTTTGTGGCCTTGCGTCTTTTCCCGTGGCCATATATTTTGCTATTCTTGTGAAACGCTTTAATGCTCGAACAAAGTAGTCGGCAGATTGTTTGCTTGTGCGGGGGACTTATATTTTTTCCGGTTAGTATATTTCCGGCATTTCACGACAAAGTTCGGCTTCCCCGACCTCGCCGTACCGGGCGCCGGCACCGGCAGGGTGTTCATCCTGCTGAACGACGGCTCCGGCCAGTTCCCGACCATCGACGAGGTCCTCACCGGCAAGAACGGCGGCGCCGACAACATCGCCGTGGCCACCGGCAACTTCAACAACGATGCCTTTCGCGACATCGCCGTCGGCCACACCAGCTCCGGTGTCGTGACCGTCCATCTCGGCTCGGCGACGGGCACCTTCAGCCTGTCGGCGACACTCTCCATCGGCGGGTTCGGCTCGATCGGCGTCGAGGACTTCAACAA
>JADFPK010000093.1 GCA_022562375.1 Pseudomonadota bacterium | reverse complement strand
GGGGCTTCTTCCTTGGCCGCTTCCTCCGCCGGGGCCGCTTCCTTCACCGCTTCCTCGGCCGGGGCCGCTTCCTCGGCCGGGGCTTCTTCCTTGGCCGCTTCTTCCGCCGGTGCTTCTTCCTTCACCGCTTCCTCTGCCGGGGCCGCTTCCTCGGCCGGGGCTTCTTCCTTGGCCGCTTCCTCCGCCGGTGCTTCTTCCTTCACCGCTTCCTCGGCCGGGGCTTCTTCCTTGGCCGCTTCTTCCGCCGGGGCTTCTTCCTTGGCCGCTTCCTCGGGTGGCGGGGCCTCCGCCGCCGCCTTCTTCGCCTCTTCCGCCGCCTTCATGCGCTCCTGGGCCTTCGCCTTGGGCCGGCTCTTGATCGGGTTGTCCGGGATCGGCGGCATCGGGATGATCTCCGCCGCGCCGAGGAACCGGGCCATCCGGTCGCTGGGCTTGGCGCCCTGCGACAGCCAGTACTTGATGCGCTCCTCCTTGAGCACCAGGCGCTTGGGGTGGTCCTTGGCCACCATCGGGTCGAAGGTGCCGAGTCTCTCGATGAAGCGGCCATCCCGCGGCGAGCGCGAGTCCGCCAGAACGATGCGGTAGAACGGGCGCTTCTTGGCGCCGCCCCGGGACAATCTGATTCTCAATGACATGTCGGTGTGCTGCTCCTGTTTTCCAATGGCGATATTCGGGTCGTGACGGGTTGTTCCCTATAGCGGTATATCAAGCGGCATATCAGTGGGGCAAGAGGCCGGCCATGCCGTGGCGCATCAGGCCTTTCTCACCCATCTTGCCGATCTTCTTCATCATCCGGTTGGTGTCCTTGTTCTGCTTGATCAGCCGGTTGATTTCCTGAATGGTGGCGCCCGAGCCTTGGGCGATGCGGCGTTTGCGCGATGCGTTCAAGAGTTTGGCGTTTCGCCGCTCGGCCAAGGTCATGGAATCGATGATGGCGGCCTGGGTGACGAGGACGCGCTCATCGACCTTCCGCCCGGCCAGTTGCGCCTTCATCCGTCCGCCGCCGGGCAGCATCCCCAACATGCTCTCGATGCCGCCCATCTTGCCGAGCTGGCGCAATTGTGCGCGCATGTCGTTGAAATCGAAGGCGCCTTTCTTCATCTTGGCGGCGAGCTTCTGGGCCGCTTCCACCTCGATGGTCTCGGCCGCCTTCTCGACCAGCGTCACCACGTCGCCCATGCCGAGGATGCGCGAGGCGATGCGCTCGGGATGGAACTCCTCGAGCGCGTCGAGCCCCTCGCCGACGCCGATCAGCTTGATCGGACAGCCGGTGACGGCGCGCGCGCTGAGCGCCGCGCCGCCGCGCGCATCGCCGTCGACGCGGGTCAGCACGATGCCGGTCAGCTTGACCCGTTCATCGAACTGCTTGGCGACGTTGACCGCGTCCTGGCCGATCATGGCGTCGGCGATGAGCAGGGTCTCGGCCGGGTTGACGATATCCCGCAGTCGGGCGGCCTCGTCCATCAGCGCCTCATCGACATGGAGACGCCCGGCGGTGTCGACGATGACGACGTCGAAACCCTCGAGCCTGGCGGTCACCATCGCGCGTTTGGCGATCTCTTGCGGTTTCTCGCCGGCGATGACGGACATAAACCTCAGCCCCGCCTGGTCCGCCAATACCTGAAGCTGTTCCTGGGCGGCCGGGCGCTGGGTGTCGGTGGACACCAGCAGCACCTTCTTCTTCTCCTTGTTGGTGAGCCAGAGACCGAGCTTCGCCGTCGTCGTCGTCTTGCCCGAGCCCTGCAGGCCGACCATGAGGATCGCCGCCGGCGGGGTGACGGCGAGGTCGAGCGCCGAGGCCTCGGCGCCGAGCGCCTCGGTCAGCTGGTCGTTGACGATCTTGACGACCATCTGGGCCGGCGTGATCGAGCGCAAGACCTCCTCGCCGACCGCCCTTTGGCCGACGGCGTGGATGAAGTCCTTGACCACCGGCAACGCCACGTCGGCCTCGAGCAGGGCGACGCGGACCTCGCGCAGCACCGCCGTCACGTCGCTTTCCTTCAGCGCCCCGCGCCGCCTCAAGCGCGTGAACACCTCGCCAAGCCGGTCGCTCAAGCTATCGAACATGGTTCCAATCCGCTCAACACCGATGGCGCCAGCGCGCGAAACTCGCGGACTGGCGGCCCTTCCCTTGGATCACGCCGAACCGGCCTCGGGGAAGGCAAAGGTGCCGTATGTTGTTGGGCGGGCGGAATGTAGGCGCGCAAGCGTGGCGGTGTCAAGGGCGCCGGGGGCCTTTGGCGGCGGACGTCGGCCATCATGACCAAGCAGGGAAAGCCCCCGACCAAGCGGGAAAAGCCACCTACAACGCTTGTCAATTCGGCTGTTCGCAGGTATAATGACCATAGTCATATAACCATGGTGATAACATGAAACCGACGGAGCGACGGATTCCGGCGGGCGAATTCAAGGCGCGCTGCCTGAAATTGATGGACGAGGTTCGTTCGCGGCGAACGTCGGTCACCATCACCAAGAGGGGGAAACCGGTCGCCAAGCTGGTGCCGGCGGATGACGAGCCGCCCGCATTGTTCGGCTTTCTCAAGGGGTCGGTGATCGTCAAAGGCGACATCATCGAGCCGGTCGACGTCACCTGGGAAGCGGATGCCTAACCCGGCGCGGGCGCTGCTCCTCGACACCCATGTATGGATCTGGCTGGTGAACGGCGATCCCGTGCTCGGGGCCGACGCCTTGGCCGCCATCGAACGCGCGGCGGCGGCCGGTTCGGTCCTGGTCGCCGCGATCTCGGTCTGGGAGGTCGCGATGATCGAGGCCAAGGGCCGGATAGTCCTGGCGAAGCCTTGCGCGCAGTGGGTGAGGGAGGCACTTTCCGCGCCCGGCCTCGCCCTGGCGCCGTTGACCCCGGAGGTCGCCGTAGAGAGCTGCCAACTGCCGGGCGCGTTCCACGACGATCCGGCGGACCGCCTGATCGTGGCGACCGCGAGGGTTGGCGACGCGACGTTGGTGACCAGGGACGAGCGAATCCTCACCTATGGCGCCGCCGGTCACGCCTCCGTGCTGGCGGCCTGATACCAAAGGGCCTCGACCAGGCCATCCGGGCGCCCGCCAGGCCGACCGAATCCGTTTGCGTTTTTCGCCCCCGAGGCCATATAAGGCCCGTTATGAGCGGGCTTTCTTTCATCAAGATGCACGGGCTCGGCAACGATTTCGTCATCATCGACGGGCGCGGCGCACCGGTCGCGATCACCGCCGATGATGCCCGCGCCATCGCCGATCGGCGCACCGGGGTGGGGTGCGATCAACTGATCGTGCTCGAACGCGCGAAGGCCAACGGCGCCGGGGCTTTCATGCGCATCCGCAACGCCGACGGCGGCGTCACCGCGGCCTGCGGCAACGCCGCGCGTTGCGTCGCGGCGCTGCTGATGAAGGAAAGCGGCGAGGACCGGGCGGCGATCGAGACCGAGGCCGGGGTGCTGGCGGCCGAACGCCGGGATGACGGCGTCATGCTCGATTTCGGGCCGGCGCGCTTCGAATGGCGGGACATCCCCCTGCGCGAGGCCGCCGATACCCTGCATCTGCCGCTCCAGTTGGGGCCGTTGAGGGACCCGGCGGCGTGCTCCATGGGCAATCCCCACGCCACCTTCTTCGTCGACGACGCCGAGGCGGTCGACCTCGAGGCGCTGGGGCCGGCGCTCGAGCACCACGAGATGTTCCCCGAGCGCGCCAATATCGGCATCGCCCAGGTGATCGGACCCGGCGAGATCAGGCTCCGCGTCTGGGAGCGTGGCGCCGGCGTCACCAGGGCGTGCGGCACCGGCGCCTCGGCGGCGGTGGTGTCGGGGCACCGGCGGGGGCTCATCGGGCGCCAAGTGAGGACGATACTCGACGGCGGGGAGCTCGAGATCGAATGGCGCGAGGCCGACGGTCACGTGCTGATGACCGGGCCCGTCGCCGTCAGTTTCACCGCCACGCTGGATCCTTCGCTGCTATCGGCGGCAGGGGCGCGATGAGCGGCTTCGAGACGCTGAAGGCGGGCCTTCGCCACGCCGACCCAGGCTCCGCCGGAGGCTTCGCCGAGGCGAGAGCGGCTCCGGCCGCGCAGGCGGGCGCACCCGCCGCCGGGCCGACGCTGATCACCTTCGGCTGCCGTTTGAACGCCTATGAGTCCGAAGTCATCCGTGCCCATGCGAGGAACGCCGGGCTCACCGACACGATCATCGTCAACACCTGCGCCGTCACCCGAGAGGCCGAGCGCCAGGCCCGCAAGGCGATCCGCAAGGCCCGGCGCGAGAGGCCGACGGCGCGCATCATCGTCACCGGCTGCGCCGCCCAGATCGACCCCGCCAAGTTCGCCGCCATGGCGGAGGTCGACCAGGTCCTCGGCAACGAGGAAAAGCTCAGGCCCGAGAGCTTCCTGCCGATCGACGGGCCCAGGGTCCGGGTCAACGACATCTTCTCGGTCAGCGAGACCGCCGGTCACCTGATCGAGGGCTTCGAGGGCCGCGCCCGGGCCTTCGTCCAGGTCCAGCAGGGCTGCGATCACCGCTGCACCTTTTGCATCATCCCCTTCGGCCGGGGCAATTCGCGCTCCGTGCCGATGGGCGCGGTCGTCGCCCAGACGCGCAAGCTGGTTCAGCGCGGCTACCGGGAGCTCGTCCTCAGCGGCGTCGACATCACCGCCTACGGCGCCGATCTCCCCGGACAGCCGACGCTCGGCCGGATGGTGCGCCGGCTGCTGGCGGCGGTGCCGGAGCTGAAGCGCCTGAGATTATCTTCCCTCGATCCGGCCGAGGTGGACGATGATCTTCTGGAGCTGATCGCGACGGAGGAGCGGCTGATGCCGCACCTCCATCTCAGCCTGCAGTCGGGCGACGACATGATCCTCAAGCGCATGAAGCGGCGGCACAGCCGCGCCCAGGCGATCGCTTTTTGCCGCACCGTTCGCGCCCTTCGCCCCGGGTGCGTCTTCGGCGCCGACCTGATCGCCGGTTTCCCGACCGAGACCGAGGCGATGTTCGAGAACACCCTTAGCCTGATCGCCGCCGCGGGGCTGAGTTACCTTCACGTCTTCCCGTTCTCCCCCCGGCCGGGCACGCCGGCGGCGGCGATGCCCCAAGTCCGGCCCGAGATTCGCAAGCGCCGGGCGGCGCGCTTGCGCGCTTGCGGCGCCGATGCGCTCGATCGCTTCCTCATCAGCCGGATCGGCGCCACCGCCGAAATCCTGGTGGAGAGCCCGGGCACCGGGCGCAGCGAACATTACGCGCCGGTCAGCCTCGATGCCGAAATCGCCACCGGAAGCATCGTCAAGGCCATGATCACCGGGGCCGAGGACGGCCGGCTCATCGCCCGGCAGGTGTCATGAATGCCGACGCCGGCGAAGCCAAGAGCGGCTGGCTCGACCGCCTGGGCGCCGGCCTCAGCCGCACCTCATCGAAGCTCGCCCAGGGCATCGCCGACATCTTCACCCGCTCCCGGCTCGATGACGAGACCCTGGAGAAGCTCGACGATCTGCTGATCGCCGCCGATCTCGGCCCGGCGACGGCGCACGCCCTCACCGCCGGTCTCGCTAGTGAGCGCTTCGATCAGGACATCGCCGCCGATGAAGTGCGCGCGGCGCTGGCCGGGGACATCGCCGAAATCCTGGCGCCCGTGGCGGTGCCGCTGGTCCTCGACCCCTTGGCCAAGCCCCACGTGATCCTGGTCGTCGGCGTCAACGGGTCGGGCAAGACGACGACCATCGGCAAGCTCGCGCACCAGTTCAGGCGCCAGGGAAAATCGGTGATGCTGGCGGCGGCCGACACCTTCCGGGCGGCGGCGGTCAACCAGCTGCGCATATGGGGAGAGCGCGCCGGCGCGGCGGTCCACGCCCGCGACGATGCCCGTGACGCCGCCGCTCTCGCCTTCGACGCCTTCAAGCGGGCGCGGGCGGAGGGCACCGATGTCTTGCTCGTCGACACCGCGGGACGGTTGCAGAACAAGGCCGATCTCATGGCCGAGCTGGAGAAGATCATCCGCGTGCTGGGGAAGCTCGACGCGGCGGCGCCACAGAGTTGCCTGCTGGTGCTCGACGCCACGACGGGACAGAACGCCCACGCCCAGGTCGAGATCTTCCGCGACATCACCGACGTCACCGGGCTGATCGTCACCAAGCTCGACGGGACGGCCAAGGGCGGCGTCCTGGTGGCGCTGGCGAAGAGATTCAATATTCCGGTTCACGCCATCGGCGTCGGCGAGGGCATCGACGACCTCAGCCCGTTCGAGGCCGAAGATTTCGCCCGCGCCCTTCTCGGGCTGGCGCGCTGATTGTCAATAATCTCCGGTTTGGCCCGGCGGATTGGTGCGCGGCGTAAAGACGGTCTGATCGCCGATCTCGCGGTGATGATTGAGCGCCCAATGGACCGAGGGAAAGGCGATATCGGACCACGGGATATCGTCCCAGGCGAAAAATCCGACCTCCTGGCTCTCCAGCCCCGGCGCGATATCGGGCGACAACAGTTTGGCCCGGTAGATCAACTGGACCTGGCTGATACGCCGGATGTTGTAGACCGCCAGCAATGTCAGGATCTCGATATGCGCCGACGCCTCTTCCAAGGCTTCCCTTATCGCCCCGTGCTCGGTCGTTTCATCGAGTTCGAGAAAGCCGGCCGGCAGGGTCCAGTAGCCCCGGCGCGGACCGATCTCGCGCTTGCACAAAAGGATCTTGCCGTCCAAGGTGGCGACGGAGCCGACGACGACCTTGGGATTTTCATAGGCGATGTAACCGCAGTCGGGGCAGACCAGGCGCAAACGGTCGTCGCCGGCGGGGATCTTCCGTACCATCGACCTGGGGCGATTGAGCCCCTCCGGAGGCCCGCGGCCAGGCTTGGGTGTGTCGCTCATGGGCGTTAATGTGGACCGCACCGGCAAATAAGACAAGAACCGCCGGCATCGCTTTGAATGCCTGGTATCGGGGAACGCCCGGTCTCGGGCCGATGTCTTAGCCAGTCCGAGGTCTTATACGGTGATGTCGATCAAGCTGCCGCGCGGCGCCATGGCCGGGGGCTGGGCTTGTGCTTTCGCCCCTCCGGGGACACCGTTATTGGCCCCGGTTTGGGCGGCCTGGGTCTGTTTCGCC
>JADFPK010000092.1 GCA_022562375.1 Pseudomonadota bacterium | reverse complement strand
GGTGCTGATGTCGATGGGCATGATGATGCTGCCGCCGATCATGATCTCCCTCCCCTTCAAGCTGATATTCTTCGTCCTGGTCGACGGCTGGTATCTGATCGCCGGCAGCCTGGTCCAGAGCTTCGGCCCTTCTTGACCGCTTAGGCCAGATTCACCGCCAAGCGGCGCCGGCGCTCACCGGGCCGAACGGGCGACCCCCTATGAAAGTAAGGACTAATTGACGCCGGGCGCGCGGAGCTTGAGCAGCCGTTCCCGGTAGCTGGCCATGAAGGCCTGGAACTGGTCGACCTCCGCCACCTTGCGGGTCAGCATCCGGTAGTCGGTGATGGGCGCGGCGGTATGGCTGGTGACGACCTTGAAGGCCTCGTTATAGGGCCCTTCGGCCATTCGCTTGGCGAAACGCCGGCGAACCGCGTCGAGACCGGCGGCATCGCCGCTGAGCGAGAGGGCGATGGCCCAGTCCAGTACGGTGCGCTTTTCCTCGTCGCCGAAGCTGTTGTCGCCGTCCTCGTCCTCCTCGTTCACCTGACCCGCCACCAGCCGGGCGAAGACCTTCGCCGCCTCGCCCCATTTCTCGGTCCGCCAGAAAATTTCCGCGCGCAGCATGTCGGCCTCGCGGCTGAAATCTCCCCCCAGCAGCCTCACCGCCTTGGCGTAGTCGGCGATCTCGCCCAGCGCCCTGACCTTGAGGTGGCGCCGCTGCATCGCGACCTCGGGCGGGGTGTCCGGCGCCAGCTTGGCGTCAAGCACCTCCAGGGCATCGTCCGGCTTGCGGTCGAGAAGATAGACGAAGGCCAGTTGATTGGCCGCCCGCGTCATCTCGACCCCCTTGAGGCGGGTGTCGATCTGGTGCTTCAACAGCGCCACGGCGCGATCGAGAAGGTCCACCTTGACCAGCCGGCCGGCGAGGTTGGTGATCAATTCATTGCCGACATCGCCAAGCGGCGTCAGTTCGCGAAACTCGTCATAGAGCGCCAGCGCCATCAACGGCGGCAGCTCATCCGCGGCGCCATCGATATAGAGCTTGATGAAGGCATCGCGCATCTCCCGGGTGACCTCCCGGGCGCCGACGTCCTTGGGGAAATAGGTCGCTGCCTCGCGCAGGGTCATGAGGCCGTTCTTGAAATCTCCCTCGGTGAGATACAATTCGCCGAGCCGGCGCAGAAAGTCGAACTCGATGTCACCGCCACGCGCGGCGTAACGCAGCTTCTCGAGTTCCCCGATCGCCTCGGCAGGGCTGATCTTGTCCTCCTTCACCAGGAGCCCGATGCGGGCAAAGCCGGCCTTCACCTTGACGCGGCGGCGGCCGATCCGAATCGCCCGATCCCAGGCCAGTATCGCGCCTTCGACATCCGAAACCTTGGCGTGGAGGCGGCCGCGGAAATAGGCGACCTTGCCAATGTGGATCCCAACCGGTCTCAGCTCGGCCAGGGCGTCAAGATGGACCTTGGCGAGCCCCATTTCCCCGACCTCGAGCGCGGCTTGCGCGGCCAGCAGACCGAACGGAATCCTCAAGCTCCGTGGATAGGCCTTGAGGATGGCCTCGGAGCGCGAGAAATACTTGGCCGCCGTCGTCCAGTCGCCTTGGGACCCCGCCAACACCGCCCGCCAGAGGGCCACCTCCCTTTCGGAATCGAGGCTGGGGTGGAACAGATCCCGCCCCGCCTTCTTGTAGCTCCCCCTCAGATAATGGCCGGCGCCCCTGAGCGCCCGGAACGCGGACTCGTTGGTGAGTTCCGGCGAATCCGCCTCGATGACCCGCAGGATCGCGATGACATCGGTGGCGAAACCGTAGGAAAAGTAGAACTGGGCCAGCCGGAAGCGGGCGGCGTTGCGCTGGCCGTCCGGAGCGTTGATCACCGCCCTCTGGAGTTCGTGCTTGGCTAGGGAGAACCCCCCCACCTCGCGGCGCTGCCAGGATTCGAAATCGAACAAACGGCCGCCACGTGTCTCGCCGACCGATACGGGTTCGTCCGGCACGCCATCCGCTTGCGCCCGCTCCCGGCCGGACAGCCGGAGCCCCCCGGCCTTGGTCAGTTCGATGCCCTTGGGCAGGGTCCGGACCTCGATCCCGTCGGCCATCGGCCTCACGGCGACGCCCTGCGCGCTCGCCAGGATTTGCAACTCCGCGAAGTTCCGGCGTTCCCCGACTCCGAGGCCCGCTTCCGCCACGGGCACCACCCAGATCTGGTCCCCGACCTCCGGATCGGTCAGCTTCAGCGCCTTGCCGCCGCCGGCGACGTTGAAGAACAGTCTGGGGCCGGCGATCGCCGCCAAATGGGTCTCCAGGGGAATTCCCTCGGCAAGCGGGGCGGCCTCCTTCCTCAATTCGATCACCCACTCCGTGCCGTCGCGCTTGGCGACCGGATGGATTCTAGCGCCCAACCTGATGCGCACCACGGTGGCGCCGGAGACGATCGATTGTGAGAACCGATTTTCGAACCTGGTGAAGCCCCTGCTCCGCTTGCCGCCGCGCCGCTTGAGGTCGAGCACCGCCGGACGGTCGAACACCGCCCACAGGAAACCGGCGCGGGTAAAGACCGCGGCGCCGGTAACCTGGCGCCATCCGAAGCGCAGTCTCGTCACCTCACGGTTCGAGCTCCATTCGACAGGCACCGGCCCGGCGCCGGGGCTGATCTTGAGCCGGGCCGCGACGAGATCGATCGGGTTCACGGCGGCGGGCTTCTCCTCGGCCACCTCCGTTGCGGGCGCGGCGGCGGCAAGGGTGTCCGCGTCTTCCCGGACCGGCCCGGACGACGCCGAGGCGGGTCCGCCCGCCTCCCGAAATTGTACGGAGGGCAGGTCGGTGGTGGTCTTGCCGGCCTCTTTCGAAGGCTTCCCGCCAGGCGTCATCGCCACACCGGCGGCGGCCATCGCCGGCGCCTTGCCACCGAATTTCCCCGCCGGCTCCTTGGCGGATGCCGTCCCGGACGCGCCGCCGGCAGTGTCTGTCGCCGCCTTGGCGGCGGCACCGGCGGGACGACCGAGGAGGTCCACCGGCCGCCCGGCTTTGGCGGCGGTCGCCGGATCGCGGGGTTTCAAGATGTCGACCACCACGCGGGTGCCGACGCGGAAATGACGCACCCTGGCCGTTTCCTGGACCGTCAGCCTGACGACGAGTACGCCTTCGCCGTTGTTGGCGGCGCTGATCCCCACGAGGTATTTGGGCCGGGCGACGCTGAGTGCCTTGAGATTCACGCGGGCCGGCCGGTCGAAGCGGATGATGATGATGCCCGCCTCCTTGGTGATCCGGTAACCGACGTTGCCGGACCAATCGAAGACCAGGCGGGAGAACCCCTTATGGTCGCCGAAACGGATCTTGAGAGGCCGATGGGAAATGAAAGGCGTGGTCCGGGCGGCGCTCTCGTTGGCTGTCCCGGGTGTGCGGTCTTGCAGGTCGACGACCACCGAGCCGCCATTGGTGAAGGTCTTGAGGATGCGCCCGGAGCCGAAACCGACACTTACGGTTCGGCGATCGGCGCTGATCGTGGCCGTGGTCACATAGGGCGCCAGCGTCTCATGGACCCGGCCGATTGATATCGCAAGGGGCCGTGCGAAGCGGACCACAAGCCTGCCCGCATCCATCGATGCCGAATATTCGACCGGCTCGGGCCAGTCGAAGACGATCCTGTCGAAGCCGCTGTGAGGCCAGGCGCGAACCCTGACCGGCGTCACCCCGGCATCGGCGCGAACCGACTTTTCGGCGGCGCCATCGCCGACAAGCACGGCGACGGAGGGCTCGGCGGCGAATCCCGGACCTTGGGACATGAGACCGAGCACCAGTCCGAGGACGGCGCTTATCATCGCCGATGCCGGGCGCCCTACCATGACTTAGCGCCTGCCAACGACGGTCGGATGATGACGTCCACCCGGCGGGCGAGGGTCTCGCGTTGATCGGCGGCGAGACGCGGCGAGAGATCGCCGAACCGGGTATCGGCATAGCCGAAGACGCCGATGTCCCTTTGATATCCGAAGCGCGAGAGATGGGCCGCGACGGCACGCGCCCGGGCGAGCGACAGCTCCCAATTGGACGGATAGGCGCGGCTACCGATGGGGCTGGGATCGGTGTGGCCGGAAACATCTATCTTGTTGGAAAGGTTGCCGAGCACGCCGCCAAGCGCCGCCAAGGCCGTCTCGGCGCGCGCCGACAGTTCCGCCGACCCGGCGCCGAACAAGAGATCGCTGGGAAACGAGATGATCAGGTGGTCGGCAAGGCGGTGGATGACGCCGCGGCTCAGGAGCGGCGAATCGGCGAACTGCCCGCGCAAAACCGACACCAGATAGTCGAGATTGACGGCGTCGGGCCGCTCGACGGTCGGCACCGTCAACTCCGGCTGGACACTACGAATGACCGCCGGGCTGTCGATGTTCATGGACCGCGAAAGCGAGTCGACCGCGGCCTCCCATTTGGCCTGCTCGACGGTCGACATCGCGAACATCATGACGAAAAAGGTAAGCAACAGCGAGACCAGATCGGCGAAGATGATCAGCCATGGACGCCGTATCCGCGGCAGTTCGGTCTGCGCATCCATGTAGGCCATGGCTCAACCCGCCAAAATCCCGAAATCCGGGCGGCTGCCCTTGCCCCGGACGTAAAATCTCAGTCGCACCTGACCGGGCGCCCGCGCCTCGAGGCCGACGGCGACGCTGCCCGGCGGGCTGCCGGCGTCATGAAGCGCCCTGGCAAGCACGCCGGCCCGGCCGACGGCCAGTCCGGTGTCCGCCGCCTCGCCGTCCGAATCGCCGAGGCCCCGACGCAGGCCCATGATGGCTTCGATCTCGAATCTTATCTCGGGCGGATGACCGGCAAGCGCCGCCGCCAACCGTTCGGCCAGCACCAGGCGTTCCGGGCGCATCGCCGCCCCGGCGCGGACAAAGATATCCTCCGCCGCGAACACGACTTCCATGATACGGCCGGCCTCGAGTATGTTGACCCGGGCGAACGGCATGCTCTCTTCGAACAGGGCCGTCAGATTGTCCTGGAATTTCCGGCCTTCGATGCCGATGGCAAGCGCCGAGGAGTCCATCAGCGCGCCCCGGCCCATGGGTAGCGATGAGGAGAAGGTCGATGCGACGCTTTCGATCACCGATCTCGATTTGCTCTCCTCGAAGTTCGAGATTGCGTTCAGGAAGACGAAGAATGCGAGGAGCAGCAGGTACAGCCCCAGGAAGAGGCCGGTATTCGGATCGTTCTGCCGACGGTGTGGCGGAAACAACCTGTCCATGAAAGCTTAATCGTCGCCGAATAGAAGAGCGTCGATCTCTTGCTGACTCTTGGCGTCCTCTTTGAGCTGCGGGCCGTTCACGAGCTCTTTGCCCTTGTCCAGCTTGTCATTTTTCTTTTTCGTCTCGCCATCCGCTTCCTCCTCCTCGAAGCCATCGTTCACTTGCGAGCCGAATGCGGAGATCAGGGCGTCGACCTTCTCCTCGATGTGTTTCAGGGTCTTCACTATCTTGGTGATGCGTTGGCCGGTGATGTCCTGGAAGTTGCAGGCCTCGTAAATCGAGGTGACCGCCTCGGTGATGGTCTCCGCCGTCTTCTTGTCACTGGACGCGGCCAGTTCCTCGAGCTTCTCGGCGGCATCGAGGATGGTGCCGGTGGCCTCTTCGGTGTGCTCGACGATGGCGTCAAGCTCGTCGGTGGCGGAGGGAATATGCTCTTGCGGGATTTCCTCGGGGCGAAGCGAGGCGATCTCCATCTTGGCGTTGTCGATATAGAGCGCCAGAACCTCGAGCTCGTGATAGAGCTTGAAATCCGATGAGGATATATCCCCGCTCATGCTGGTGAGGATGCTCTCGACGACCGCGGTGATCTCGTCGATCGGCACCGAGTCACTATGGTCGGCGCGAATCTCGTCAAGCTTGCTCTTGATTTTGTCTTTCATCATTCCCCCTCGATGGGACGCTCGCCCGGAACCCGGGCCGGCCTAGAAGTCGCCGAGAACGCTCGCTATCTTCTGTTTGAGGGTTTCGGCGTTGAAAGGCTTGACGATGTAGTTGGAAACCCCCGCTTCCTTCGCCGCGACGACGTTATCCGTCTTGCTTTCCGCCGTCACCATGATGAAGGGGAGTTTCTTGAGCTTCTTGTCGGAACGGACTTCACGGACCAGCTGCAGGCCCGTCATCGGCTCCATGTTCCAGTCGGATATGACGAGCCCATATTCCTTTTTGCGCAATTTCTGGAGCGCCTCGGCTCCGTCGGTGGCTTCGTCGACGTTGCCGAAGTCGAGTTGCTTGAGAAGATTGCGAATGATTCGCAACATCGTCTTGTAATCATCAACAACCAAGATGGCCATATCCTTGTTGATCGCCATCACTCACTCCATTCGCGATTGAGGTATTGCTTCCCGCAGCAATAGCTGGAGTTGGAAGGCTAGCGGCCGGTGGTTAATTTACGGTTAAGCCAAGGATAAAACGGCCTCGCCCCGCGCCCGGACCGGCGGCCTAACGCGGCCGATCGATGAAACGGTAGGAATTTCGGCCTTTTGGCCGGCGGCCGGGAAGCACCGGCATCGCGGCGTGCCCCCCCCCGGCCGGGCCTTCGCTAGGCCGGCGACCCGCCGCGCCAGCGAAGCGTGGCGAGAGCGGCCCCGGTTCGCCTCGGCGAAGCCTCCGGCGGAGCCAGGGTCGGCCGCCGAGGCGGGGAATCAAGTGGAAGGGTCGGGCCGTTTTTCGTAGGTCTGGTCGACGTAATCGTCGACGATTTTCTTGAACTCTTCGGCGATGGCGGAACCGCGCAGCGTCACCGTTTTCTTGCCGTCGATGAAGACCGGCGCCGCCGGCTGTTCGCCGGTGCCGGGCAGGCTGATACCGACGTTCGCGAGCTTGCTTTCTCCGGGTCCGTTGACGATGCACCCCATGACCGCGAGCTGCATCTCCTCGACCCCGACATAGCTCTCGCGCCACCGCGGCATCTGGGCACGCACATAGCCCTCTATCTGGCCGGCCAGTTCCTGAAAATAGGTGCTCGTCGTCCGCCCGCAGCCGGGGCAAGCCGCGACCATCGGTGTAAACGAGCGGAGTCCCATGGTCTGGAGGATCTGCTGGNCGACGATCACCTCCTGGGTGCGATCGCCA
>JADFPK010000091.1 GCA_022562375.1 Pseudomonadota bacterium | reverse complement strand
CCATGCTGCTGACCGACCGGAACTTCGGCACCACCTTCTTCGATCCCGCCGGCGGCGGCGATCCGGTCCTTTTCCAGCACCTGTTCTGGTTCTTCGGCCACCCCGAGGTCTACATCCTGATCCTGCCCTCGTTCGGCATCATCAGCCAGGTGGTGTCCACCTTCTCGAATAAGCCGGTGTTCGGTTACCTCGGCATGGCCTACGCCATGGTGTCGATCGGCTTCATCGGTTTCATCGTGTGGGCGCACCACATGTACACGGTTGGCCTGGATGTCGACACCCGCGCCTACTTCATCTCCGCGAGCCTGGTGATCGCGGTGCCGACGGGCATCAAGATCTTCAGCTGGATCGCCACCATGTGGGGCGGCTCGATCACCTTCCGCGCGCCGATGCTGTTTGCCCTTGGCATGATCTTCCTGTTCACGGTCGGCGGCGTTACCGGCGTGGTGCTGGCCAATGCCGGGGTGGATGTCGTGCTCCAGGACACCTATTACGTGGTCGGCCATTTCCACTACACCATGGCGATGGGCGCCCTGTTCGCGATCTTCGCCGGTTTCTATTACTGGATCGGTAAGATGTCGGGCCGCCAATATCCGGAAATGCTGGGCAAGATCCATTTCTGGGTCATGTTCATCGGCGTCAATTTGACCTTCTTCCCGATGCATTTCCTCGGCCTCGCCGGCATGCCGCGGCGCATTCCCGACTATCCGGATGCCTTCGCCGGCTGGAACATGGTATCCTCATTCGGGTCCTACATCGCAGGCGCCGGCGCGGTGCTGTTCCTCTACATCGTCTATAGGACGCTCAGCGCCGGTGAGCGGGTGGCGGAGAATCCCTGGGGCGAAGGCGCCACGACCTTGGAATGGACGCTGACATCGCCGCCGCCTTTCCACAGCTTCGAGGAACTGCCCGAGATCGAGTGAATGACGTGCCCGGCCGGGGGCCGGGTTATATATCAGAGGAGGAATTGCGTGTCCGATACCACACTCAGGGTCGGGAGCCGTAGGCATCCAAGCACGTTCGAGGACGTTTCCGGCCCCGGCGATTACTTCGCGCTGTTGAAGCCCAGGGTCATGTCCCTGGTCGTGTTCACCGCCTTCACGGGCTTGTTTCTGGCGCCGGGCGACCTGCATCCGTTCCTCGCCGCGGTGGCGCTGTTGTGCATCGCCGTCGGCGCCGGCGCCGCCGCGGCGATCAACATGTGGTACGACCGCGACATCGACGCCGTCATGAAGCGGACCCGCAACCGGCCCTTGCCGGCGGGCCGGATCGATCCCGGCGCCGCCTTGGGATTCGGCGTTACCCTCGGCATCGGCGCGGTGGTGATCATGGGGCTCGCGGTCAACCTGGTGGCGGCGGCCTTGCTCGCCTTCACCATCGGCTTTTACGTCTTCGTCTATACCATGTGGCTCAAGCGGCGCACGCCCCAGAACATCGTCATCGGCGGCGCCGCCGGCGCCTTCCCGCCGATGATCGGCTGGGCGGCCATGAGCGGCGAGGTGAGCCTCGCCCCGGTGCTGCTGTTCGCCATCATCTTCATGTGGACACCGCCCCATTTCTGGTCCTTGGCGCTTTGTAGCTCAGACGATTACGAAAAAGCCGGGGTGCCGATGTTGCCGGTGGTGGCGGGGGCGCGCGAAACCAAGAAACAGATACTGCTTTATGCGATCCTATTGGCGCCTCTCGTCATGGCCCCTTACGCGCTGGGCATTTTCGGGGCGCTTTACGGCGTTACCGCGGCAGCCCTCGGCGCGCTCTTCGTCATCGGCGCGGTGTGTGTGTGGTTCGATGGCACCAACGCATCGGCGAAGCGGATGTTCGCCTTCTCGATCCTCTACCTCTTTTTACTGTTCACCGTGATGATCGCCGACCGGATGATCACGGGCGGCCCGGCGCCGGCCACCGCCGCGATGTGCCCGTTGGGGATCTGTGTCTGAGATGGCCGGGGACCGTCACGTTCCCGAGCGGCCCATTCCCGAGCGGCACCGGCGCCGGCGCTCCAAGAACCTGGCGCTGGCGGCGGTCCTGCTGGGACTGGTGGTGCTGTTTTACGCCATCACCCTGGTCAAGTTCGGCGGCAGTTGAGGATGGCAAAGCATCGGCGCCGGCGAAACACCTTGGTGTCCGTGGGCCTCATCGCGGTGGTCGTCGGCATGACCGGCCTCAGCTTCGCCGCCGTGCCGCTCTACCGCCTGTTCTGCCAGGTCACGGGCTTCGGCGGCACCACGCAATCGGCCCCGGCGGCGCCCGGCGCGGTGGGCCGGCGCGTCATCACCGTTCAGTTCAATGCCGATGTTTCCCCGGCGCTGCCGTGGCGTTTCCAGCCCGTCCAGCGGAAAGTGGAGTTACGGGTGGGGGAGCGGAGCCTCGCCCATTACCGGGCGGAAAACCTTTCCAACACGCCCCTTACCGGGGTGACGACGTTCAACGTCACGCCCTTCAAGGCGGGTGTTTACTTCAAAAAGATCGAGTGCTTCTGCTTTACCGAGCAAAGACTGGCCCCGCGCGAGAGCGTCGAGATGCCGGTCACCTTCTTCATCGATCCCGAGATCGTCAATGACCGCAACCTCGACGATGTGACCGTCATCACCCTTTCCTACACCTTTTTCCGCGCCAAGTTCGCCGGCGAGACGGGAAGTCGACAATGACGGACATCGACGCCGGCGGGCGCCAACGGAAACATCCCTACCACCTCGTCGAACCCAGCCCGTGGCCCGTGGTCTGCGCCGGATCGGCCTTCGTCCTCGCCGCCGGGGCCATCATGTTCATGCACGATGTGACCCCCTGGGTGATGTATATCGGCGCCGTCATGTTGTTGTTCACCGTGTTCAGGTGGTGGCGCGACGTCGTCCGCGAGGCGACCCATGAGGGCCATCACACGCCGACGGTGCGGATCGGCATGCGCTACGGCATGGCGCTGTTCATCGCTTCCGAAGTGATGTTCTTCTCGGCTTTCTTCTGGGCCTACTTCGGCGCCGCCCTGTTCCCCGCCGAGGCCACCGGAGGGGTGTGGCCGCCGAAGGGGATCGAGACCTTCGATGTCTGGGACCTGCCGTTCCTCAACACCCTGATCCTGTTGAGCTCGGGCGTGACCGTCACCTGGGCCCATCACGCCCTGATCGAGGACGACCGGCGGGGCCTGCTGGTCGGCTTGGCGGTGACGATTCTGCTCGGCATAACCTTCACCGGCATCCAGGCATACGAGTACGCCAACGCGCCGTTCGCCTTCAAGGACGGCATCTATCCCACCACTTTCTTCATGGCCACCGGCTTCCACGGCTTCCATGTCATCATCGGCACGATCTTCCTGACCGTCTGCCTGTACCGGGCCTGGAAGGGCCACTTCAAGCCCGACCATCATGTCGGGTTCGAGGCCTGCGCCTGGTACTGGCACTTCGTCGACGTGGTATGGTTGTTCCTGTTCACCTCGATCTACTGGTGGGGATCCTAGAGCGGTTGTCAGTCATCCACGCAACCCATCACCGGCGGAATTCCACCGGGCCATGAGCGCTTATGAAGAGCTCGAGCGGCGCTTCGCCCGGCACTCGCAACTCCGCGATGTCGCCGCCGTGCTGCACTGGGACACCGCGGCGATGATGCCGCCGGGCGGCGCCGAGGCCCGCGCCGGCCAGCTCGCCACCCTCGACGTCGTCGCCCATGAGATCCTCATCGATCCGGGCCTGGCGGCGCTGCTGGCGGAGGCTTCCGATGCCGACGGTCTCGATCCCTGGCAGGGCGCCAACCTGGGCGAGATGCGCCGCATCTGGGGCCACGCCAACGCCGTCGGCTCCGATCTCGTCGCCGCCCTGTCGCGGGCGTCGTCGGCCTCGGAGATGGCGTGGCGGACGGCGAGGCAGGAGAACGACTTCGCTTCGATCATCGCCCCGGCGGAAGAGTTGCTGGCGCTTGTGCGCGAGGTGGCCCGGGCCAGGGGCGAGAAACTCGGGCTCGGCGATTACGACGCCTTGCTGGATCGATACGAACCCGGCGCCAGGAGCGCCGATATCGATCCGGTGCTCGACGATTTGGCCGCTTTCCTGCCGGACTTTCTCGAACGCGTCCTCGCCCATCAGGCGCGGAAGCCTCCGCCCCTCGCCCTCGAAGGGCCGTTCGATACCGGCGCCCAGAAAGAGCTTTGCGTCGCCTTGATGAAGACGCTGGGCTTCGATTTTTCGCGCGGGCGTCTCGACGTCTCGCACCATCCCTTCTGCGGCGGCGTGCCCGAGGACGTGCGCATCACCACGCGCTATGACGAGGCGGATTTCATGCCGGCGATGATGGCGGCGCTGCACGAGACCGGCCACGCCCTTTACGAGCAGGGCCTGCCGGGTCGCTGGCGTCACCAGCCGGTGGGCGGGGCGCGCGGCATGGGTCTGCACGAAAGCCAGTCGCTGCTGATCGAGATGCAGGCCTGCCGCGGCCGGGAATTCCTGTCCTTCGCCGCGCCGATGATCCGCGACGCCTTCGGGGGCGACGGCGCGGCGTGGCAGGCCGACAACATCTATCGCCTCGGCATCCTGGTGAAACCCGGGATGATCCGCGTCGACGCCGATGAGGTGACCTATCCCCTGCACGTGATTTTGCGCTACCGGCTGGAGAAGGCGATGATCGCCGGCGATCTCGCGTTCCGGGATCTGCCCGGCGCCTGGAACGACGCCATGGGGGAGCTCCTCGGGCTCACCCCGGCCAACGACGCCGAGGGGTGCTTGCAGGACATCCACTGGTACGACGGGGCGCACGGCTATTTCCCGACCTATACGCTGGGCGCGCTGGCGGCGGCGCAACTGTTCGCGGCCGCCAACGACGCCCTGGCGGGGCTCGGCGCCGACCTCGCCCGGGGCGATTTCTCGAGGCTGATCGGCTGGCTCAAGACCAACATTCACGCCAAGGGCTCCTCCCAAACCAGCGATGAGCTGATCGCCGCCGCCACCGGCCGGCCCCTCGATTCAAAGGCCTTCAAGCGCCACCTGGAGACCCGGTATCTCGGCTAGGATTGTCTGAACCGACGGGATCAATGTACGATAAGTGATCTTGCAGCCGGATTTTGATCCACGGGGGTCTTGCTATGGATTGGTCAAAGGTCGATGAAAGGATGGCTCAGCAGATTCTGCGGCAAGGGGAGCTATTACTCCAAGGGACACTGGCCGTATCCACAGCGGCTGATCAGCACGCGGCCACCTTGGCCGGCATCTTTTCGGCGGCGGCTATCGCCGTGCTTGCCGCGACTTTGGTGATGATTCAGTCACCGCACCCGGATACCGCCTTGGTCGTAAGCGGCTTTGCGGTTTCTCTAACTTGGTTTATCGGCTCGAGTCTCTGTGTCGCGGTCGTTTGGCCCAGCAAATTTCATTTGGCTGGGAACGAGCCAAAAAATTGGTGGCCGGATTCCGTAGCCTTGGGGCCTATGGTCGAAGCGATCGGCGGTGAAACCGAGAATTATCAGGAACGAATCGAATACAACACCGCGGCGATTCGCAAGAGCGCGAAGAGACTGAAATTGGGTGCCGCGATGGGGTGCGCGGCGCCAATCGCCGGCTTTGGTATCTGGCTAATATCCAGATACTTTATTTAGACGGCGGTCGGCTTCGGCTTCGGCTTGGGCGGCGGCGGTGCGCTCTTGTCAACCGGCTCGGTTTGGCCGGGTCGCCCGTATCTAGGAATCATCTCACGATCCTTTCCGTATCTCTTACTAATATAGGCTGGACCAAGCTCAAGTTCCAATAAATCCATGCTTTTGCCCAAAACGCGGATTCGCCATATTTCGGGCTATATGGCACGGTTTTCACTATCGGAGCATCTGGAGGAGCATGCGGCGTGAGTTGTTTCAAGGAACGCCGAAGGATAATGTAGACCCCTAGGATTGGGAACATAAACGCTTTGCGCTATGTCAGTACAAGGGGGGCGGCGGAACCGCTTCGCTTCGATGAGGTCCTGCTCACCGGGCTCGCCCGTGACGGCGGCCTCTACGTGCCCGAATCCTGGCCGCGGTTCAGCCACGGGGACATCCGCGCCCTCGCCGGCCTGCCTTACGCCGATGTCGCCTTGCGGGTGATGACGCCCTTCGTCGAGGGCGCGATCGAGGCCGACGCCTTGGCCGGCATCATCACACGCGCTTACGCCCGTTTCGACCATCCGGCGGTGGCGCCGCTCAGGGAAATCGGCGCCAACGAATGGCTGATGGAGCTCTTCCACGGGCCGACGCTGTCGTTCAAGGACTACGCCATGCAGATCCTCGGCGGGCTGTTCGATCATGTGCTCGCCCGCCGGGCCGAGCGCGTGACCATCGTCGTCGCCACCTCCGGCGACACCGGCTCCGCCGCCATCGAGGCCTGCCGCGACCGCGCCGCGATCGAGATCTTCGTCCTCCATCCCAAGGGCCGGGTCTCCGAGGTCCAGCGCCGCCAGATGACCACGGTTGCCGCCGCCAACGTCCACAACATCGCCATCGAGGGCACCTTCGATGATTGTCAGGCGCTGGTGAAGGGTATGTTCAACGACCATGGTTTCCGCGCCGACACGCGCCTGACCGGCGTCAATTCGATCAACTGGGCGCGCATCCTCGGCCAGACCGTCTATTACTTCGCCGCCGCCGCCGCCCTCGGCGCGCCGGACAAGGAAATCGCCTTCTCCGTCCCGACCGGCAATTTCGGCAATATCTACGCCGGCTACGCGGCGCGGGCCATGGGGCTCCCCATCGGCCACCTGGTGCTGGCGACCAACAGCAACGACATCCTTTGGCGCTTCCTCGAGACCGGCGCGCTCAAGCGGGGCGAGGTCGAGCCGACGCTGTCGCCGAGCATGGACATCCAGGTGGCGAGCAACTTCGAACGCTTGCTGTTCGATCTCTATGGGCGCGACGGCTCCCGCCTGGCCCAGCAGATGGCGGCCTTCCAGGAAACCGGCGAGATCACCTTGGACGATGAACGCGTGGCCACCGCCAGGGAGGTGTTCGACGGCTTCAGGTTGGACGATGCCGGCACCGTCGCCACCATCGGCGCCGTGTATGAGGCGACCGGCGAGCTTCTCGATCCCCACACGGCGATCGGCGTCGCCGGCGCCCGCGCCCATCGGCGCGACCCCGCGGTGCCG
>JADFPK010000090.1 GCA_022562375.1 Pseudomonadota bacterium | reverse complement strand
GTGCCGATGACCCGGACGCTGGAGGAGATACCGGCGAGCCACATCCTGTTCGCGTCGGACTATCCCCACTTCGATTCGGAATATCCCGATACGGTCAAGCACCTCGCCGCCCGCAAGGACCTCACCGGCAAGCAGGCACAGATGATCCTCGGCGAAAACGCGCAAGAGCTGTTGAACCTCTGAGTCCTCAAAGGGACGGCGGCAGGGAAGCGGGCGCCTCGGCGTCCGCTTTTTTTCGGTGTGCCAGCCATGGCGATCGCCGCGCCGGTCCGGCGCTGGCGCCGATGGCGGCGGTTTTCCCTGGTCCCGGCCCCGCGCGGTCCGTATTCTTGGCCGTCGGACCAATACCGGATCCACGACAGGTCATCAGCCCCATGGCCCCGCGCCGCGTCGTCACTCTTCTGCCTTCGGCCACCGAGATCGTCTGTGCGCTCGGCGGCGGCGATGGCCTCGTCGGGCGGTCCCATGAGTGCGACTTCCCCGAGTTCGTGCGCTCGTTGCCGCCGTTGACGGCGCCCAAGTTCGACATCGACGGCGCCAGCTATCGGATCGACGAGCGGGTGAAGGCGATCGTCGAGAACGGGCTGGCGCTCTACCGGGTCGAGGGCGAACGGCTGCGCGCGCTTCGCCCCGACGTCATCATCACCCAGTCCCAATGCGAGGTCTGCGCCGTCAGCGAAAGGGAGCTTTTGGATGTCGTCGGCGACTGGCTCGGCATGCGCCCGGACATCGTCAGTCTCAGCCCAGAGACCCTGGCCGACATGTTCGGCGATATCGGCCGCGTCGCCGCGTCGCTGGGCTTGGCCGGGGGCGGGCAGGCGCTGGTCGACGGCCTCAAGGGGCGCATGACGGCGATCGCCGAGAAGGCGAGGGCCTTGGATGTGCGGCCGACGATTGCCTGCATCGAGTGGATCGATCCGCTGATGGGGGCGGGCAACTGGATGCCGGAACTCGTCGATATGGCGGGCGGCGCCAACCTCTTCGGCGAGACCGGCCGGCACACACCCTACCTCGATTGGGCGGCGCTCTCGGCCGGCGATCCCGACGTGATCCTCGTTTGCCCCTGCGGCTTCGACATCGCCCGCACGATGGCCGAGATGCCGGCGCTGGCGGCGCGTCCCGGCTGGCGGGAGCTCCGGGCCGTAGGCGAGGGCCGGGTCACACTCGCCGACGGCAACCAGTACTTCAACCGGCCGGGCCCGCGGCTCGCCGAGTCCCTCGAGATCCTGGCCGAGATCCTTCACCCCGAGGCCTTCGATTTCGGCCATGCCGGGACCGGCTGGCGGCGCTATGGTTGATCCCGGCGGCGAAGTCGCGGCGACGCCGACGCCATGGGGTAGGGAGCTCTCTTAAACCTTCGGCACCGTGACGCCGATCATGCAGTCGCGGGTGACCAGGGCGGCCAAGGCGTCCTCGTCCATGTCCTCGGCGCCATCGGGGCGCATCGGCAGGACGAGATAGCGGATGTCGGCGGTCGAATCGTGCACCCTGACCTCGACGTTTTCCGCCAGTTCGGTGCCGAACTCCTTGAGCACGGAACGCGGCTCCCTGACCGTGCGCGCGCGGTACTCCCGGCTCTTGTACCACGATGGCGGCAGGCCGAGGACCATGCGCGGGTAACACGAACACAGGGTGCAGACGATGACGTTGTGCGCCTCGGGGGTATTTTCCACCACCACCAGCTCGGTCCTATCGAACTCGCAGCCAAACTCTTCCGCCGCCGCGGTCCCGTCGGCTAGCAGGCGCTGGCGATAGGGGGGATCGGTCCACGCCCGGGCGACGATCCTGGCGCCAATCGCCGGCGTGATCGAATCGCGGCGCTCGATCGTGGCGCGGATCTCATCGCCAGTGAGGACGCCCTTCTCGACCAGGAGCTCCTGGATGGCGAGGCCGAGGAACTGATAGTAACCGTGAATTTCCTCGTCCTTCTGGAAAACTCTCGGTGGGTGGTCGTCGGGGGTTTGTCCGGTCATCTCGTCGCTCCCGCGTCGTCCGCAGGCTCCAGCCAGTGGTGATAGATGTCGATGTCGACGGTGTCCCGTGCCTGGCCGTCATAGTCGGGCCAGATGTCGCGTTGGCGGAAGCGGACCTCGTAAAGGGTCTTTTCCGGTAGGCCGGACTGGCCGTAGGCGAGGCCCTCCGGGTTGGGAAAGTCGCCGAATATGCGCGTCACCACGCCGCGTTTGCCGCGGATATAGACCGGTGTGCGGATATGGCCCGGGGCCCAATCGGCGCGCACCCGCACGGGATCGCCGGGGGAGAATTTGTCGCTCATCCGTCCGTCTTCTCCTGCTCCTCGCCGATGCGGGCGCGGATTTCGGCGATCTTGGCGTCGATCTCGTCCTGGCTCAGGATGCCTTTCTGCAACAACAGCCGGGTCGCGGCGGCGGTCCAGCGCTCGTAATAACCAAGCGTCCGGTAAACCTCCTCGCCCAGCGATTCGATGGCGAGGCGGCGTTCGTCGCCGCTGATGATCCGCCGCTTTTTATCACTGAGCAGCACGTTGATGGCGTCGATCTGCTTTTCCCAGAAGGTCGCCGCGTGGGGTTCGGTATCCACCGGCCCTCCCGGCAGGCCGCCGATGTCATGGGGTGCGCGCATCTCCCGTCTCCCTTGGCGTTATCCGCCCCGGATTATCCCACATCCGGCGCCGTCTGCAAACCGGCCGATGGCGCCGGACTGCGCGTGGGCGCCCCCTCAAGCCCCGAGCCGGCGAGGAGGTCTGGAGGTCAACGCCGTTTCCGCAGCCACTCTTTTCGCGCCCGGCGCAGGATTTCCACCTTCTCCTTGGCGCTCAGGAACCCGGCGACGGTGCCGAGGCTCCGAAACGCCTCCTCGCGGATTTCACCGGTGTTCCAGATGGCGGCGATGATCAGCCAGTAGTAGGCGCGACCAAAATCACGGGGCACGCCGAGGCCGGCGGCGTACAGGCCGCCGAGGATCGCTTGAGCCGTCGTGTGGCCTTGCATCGCCGCCTCGCGGTACCAGCGCGCGGCCTTCTCGAGGTCCCGCTTCATGCCCTGGCCCCGGCCGTAGATCTCGCCGAGATAGAATTGGGCGTCGGCATCGCCCTTTTCGGCGAGCGGCTTGAATTCGCCGAAAGCGGCGGCGTAATCGGCGCGCTGGTACGCCCCGACGCCTTCTTTCATGCCGGCGGAGGCCGGGGCCAATGATCCGACCAACAGCATCAGGGCGGCGAATGTGCGACGCATGGACCGTCCATACAGGTGAATTCGCCATCGATGCAACGAAAACTTTTTCGGCCCTGGACCGCCGGGCTTGCACGGTGGCGCGCCATGAGGCAGGCTGGCGGAATCGGCCAGCGGGCGCGAATGTTAAGCCCCGGCGAGGCGTCGAGGGAGGCGACATGTACCGTGAGAACCGACTGAAACGGCAACTCACCGATGGCGGCAAGGCGCTTGGCTGCTGGCTCCAGATGGCCAGTCCTCCGGCGGCGGAGATCGTCGGCCAGGCCGGCTTCGATTGCATCATCATCGACAACGAACACGCGCCCGGCGATGCGGTGATGGCGATCTCCCAGATGCGGGCGCTCGGCAACGCGCAAGCGACGGTACTGGTCCGGGTGCCGTGGAACGATTTGGTGCATATCAAGCGGGCGCTGGATGCCGGCGCCGAGGGGGTGATGATCCCCTACATCAATAGCGCGGAGGAGGCCCGCGCCGCCGCCGCCGCCTGCTTCTACCCGCCGGCCGGCAACCGCGGCGCCGCGCTCGGCGCCATCCGCGCCGCCGATTACGGCCGTTCGCGCGAGGAATATCTCGCTACCATCAACGATAACCTGTTCATCATCCTCCAGATCGAGACGGTAAGGGCGATCGAGGCCATCCCCGAGATCGCCGCCGCTAAAGGCGTCGACATGCTGTTCCTCGGCCCGACCGACCTCTCGGCCGACATCGGCAAGCTGGGGCAGGGCTCCGACGCCGAGCTCCTGGCGCTCATCGAGCGGGCGGAGGCGGCGATCAAGGCGAGCGGCAAGCTCATGGGCACCATCGCGTACGCCGGCTTGGACCTGGAGGAGATATATGCCCGCGGCTACGATTTGGTGGTGGCGGCGAGCGACGTCGCCCTTTTGCGCGAGGGCGCCGACGCCAAGATCGACGCCGCCGCGCCGATCATCGGCAAGGGATAAGACGGCGGCCGCGGCCCCTCCTCAATCGAGGGCGTAGAGCGCCCGGGCGTTGGCGTCGAGGATCTTGTCGACGACCCTGGCCGGGACCTTGCCGTCCTTTTTCAACAGACGCAGCGCCTGGATCTCGGTCGAGGTGTCGTGATGGCCGTAATCGGTGCCGACCACCAGATTGTCCTCGCCGGCGTGTTCGACGACATAGCCCAGATCGTCGGTGACCTGGCAGGCGACGTAGACGCGGTTCTCCGCCAGCGGATTGCCGCCGAGGGACTTGCCCCGGCGCTTGAGGCGAAGGCCGAGATCGTTCAGCGCATAAGGGACCCACTGGGAGCTGACCTCGATGAAAGCCCAGCGCAACTTGGGGAACCGCGCCGGCACGCCTTCCATGATCAGCGTGTGGAAGGTGCCGACCACCGGTAGCTTGAATTTCGAGAACCCGGCCTCGTCCATATAGTAGTCGTGGATTTCATAATTGCCGATCCCGGCATGGAAGCAGATCGCCAGGTCGAGCTCGGCGGCGATCTCGAACAAGGGGTGGAAATAGGGGTCCGAGATGCGCCGTTCACCCTCGAGCCCGCGCATGAAGATGCCGCAGGCGCCATTGTCCTTGGCGAAAGCCAGCTCGCCCCGCACCTTGTCCATGGCGAGTGTCGGTGCCATGGCGACCCAGCGAAGCCGGCCCTGGCCCTTCTTCCAGATATCGCCGAGCCAGCGGTTGTAGCCCTTGCAAAGGGCAAATTCGACTTCCGGCTTCTTGGTCCAGGGCCTGAGGAACAGGGTCGGGTAAAGCACCTGGACATCGATCGAGAGCTCGTCCATATGGCGCAGCCGCGCCTCGATGTCGGTCATTTCGCGGGCTTCCTCCGACGTGTTGAGGCCGACATTCCGGTCCCGCGCATGGGCGCGGTTGTCGATCAACCAGTATTCCTTCTGGATATTGCCCTCGTTGCCAAGCACGTCGGGGCCGGCGGACTGGGTCAGCAGCAAGGGCGCGTATTTTCGGTCGGCCTCGTCCATGAACTCCCACGTGCGTGGCGTTTCGATGACATGGGCGTCCGAATCGATGCTTCCCATGGGTGTCTCCCTGCCATGACCGCAGCGCCGTCGCCGCCCGCCGAGGCGGCCCATGACCGACGAATTTCCACCCTTTTGGTACACGATGCCGGGTCCCTTCGCAACCAAGGCGCTTCGGCTTCTAATGAATGGCGGAACGGGTCCGGATCGGGGGGCTGAAAGGCTGGATAAGACGCCGATGCCTATCCTATACTGGCGACGGCAAACCTATAGCGGCCAAGGCAAACCACGATGCCGAATTTGGAGGAACCCGATGACCGTACAACCCGACACCCAGGACCAGGACACCGACGCCGGCGCCAAAACCAAGCGCCCGGAGGCGACGTTCTTCAAACTGAGGGCGCAGCTTCTCGACCAGGGGCGGACCAACACGATATTGGCCGCGACCGACAATATGGAGGCGAGGCTCAAGGTCTATGCGTCGGGCGGCGAGAACGCGCTCCACACCCATGTCAACGAAGACCATATGTTCGTCATCATGCAGGGCAGCGCGCGCTTTTACGGTCCCGAGGGCGAGGAAAGGGAGATCGGGCCGATGGAGGGGATCATGATCCCGGCGGGGGCCTATTACTGGTTCCAGGCGACCGGCGAGGAACCCCTGGTCCTGCTTCGCGTCGGCGCCCGCGCCAATCCCGGCGACCGCAAGGACCGGCGCAACCTCAAGGGCGCGCCCCTGCCCGGCGATTCCAAGGCCAACAAGCAGGTCGAAATCATCTACCGCGACGGCGCCTACTACGAATAGCCGATCCGATTGGCGTGACCCTCGCCGCTGATGTCGTGGAAGGTGTAGCGACAGCGTGCGCAGCGACGCCGCTCGTCGGCCAGCCGGTACACCTTTCGGCACCGGCAACGGGGGCAGAAACGTTGATGGTTTTTCCAGCAAAATCCTAGCAGGTAACGGCGGGCCGACGTTTCGGTGAATTCCAGCTTCTCATAAGCCTCCAAGTCTATAGCACCATCCTATCCATGGTGCCAGACCATAGGCAATCACCTTATTTAATGTGATTGAATGTTCTTAGAACATATCATCGTTAGTTTAGGAACGACACAGTCAACTTCAAAGGGGGACGAGCAAATGTCAAGGTTGCTAGTCACACTTATCCTGTGTGCTGCTTTGTTTACTTTCAGCCGACCTTCAAATGCAGCTGAGAGAGTTTTCACCCAACCAGTATATGCCCCTGGCACAACTTTCGTGATGTGGGTCGACAGAATCCCGGAAAAGAGGTGGCGGCATTTTATGGTCTACAAAGGGGAAAATAAAGGGTCGGTCGAAGAGCGGTATGACTTTGGAAGAATGGTCTTTTCATCCTCTCTTCGTCTTAAGCGGAAAGGCAGTACGCGGGGTTCAATAGGCCGCATGCCGATTAGGTTCCCAATTTCGCTTGGTGATTCATGGAAATACAGCCTCACCGTAGATGTAAACAAACCGGAGTGTGGAGATATCACCGAAGACTGGGAGGCAAAGGTAGCCACATCAATGGAGAAGGTAACTGTCTCCGAGGAAGAGCTTGAGGCAATGCTAGAGACGCTCAACCTCTATCAGCCTCACGTGCTGACCCATGCTACGTCAAAAAAAGGGCTAACGAGCCTCATTAATCACCTAAAAAGTAGAAAACTTCTGCCTAGTTGACTTTTATCCCCATTTACTCCAGGCTTGGACTTCGCCATTACTATTCTATAATAATAAAAACCAATGAAAGATTTTTTATGAAAAAACAAATTTATTTACTTATTGTTGGGGTAGTGCTGCTGTCTGGTAGTACCGACGCAATGAAACGAAAACGAACCTCGCAAGCCTATCAACCGCGAACTTCAAAGAAACGAAAGCTTGAAGAGCCGGTCACTCCCAAAAAACTAAACCTACGCCGACTTATTTCAGTACAAAAAAAAGATGGTCTAGAAACATCGATCGCCGCTCTCACGGCTATTAGCTGGGAGGATTTGCAAACATTCAAACAAATGTTCCAAAAAGAG